>JBGOXY010000152.1:0-5517 GCA_041479415.1 Anaerolineae bacterium | reverse complement strand
CCCGTTCACTCCGATCACGGTCTCTTCTCTCGAATCGTCACACGCATTCCCTTGGATCCTCCCAATCGCCATCGCACGTGTTAGCCAGCCGCAGCCTGCGATGGAGGGGCGGGCAGTCCTGGAGCGGGCTCGCCGGCAAAGCCCGGTCGAGGAATGTCTTGGCGAAATCTACACGCAGTTGGCGCGCAATCTGGGGTCAACGAGCGCAAGCGGTCAATGGCGGCCTCCTCCATCGTCGCCTCAGCCCTGCTATTGACAACCGGGTTGTTCTCGCATATCATTTCATTGCACGCAAGCCATTTTCATTAGATAAAAACATCAAAGTGACCGCGCCCGATCACCGCCCATCCCGAGCCCGGTATGAGATCCGCGCAGTCAGCCGCGCGCTGATACTGATGCGCACCTTCATTTCCAGCGAGCCTCCACTGTCTCTGATGGAAATAAGCAAGGCCACCCAGCTCGACCCGAGCACCGCTTTCCGCATGTTGGTCACTCTTCAATCGCAGGGGTTTGTCGAACAGGATCCCCTCACGGGCAAGTACCGGCCCGGGGTGACGTGCCTGGAACTGGGCAGCCGCTTTCTGCTGAACAACGATATCCGTCACAAAGCAGTGGGAGTCATGGAAGGGCTGCGCGACAAGTTCGGCGAGACCATCCACTTGACCGTTCTGGATGGGACGGAAGTGGTCTACCTCGAGAAGTTGGCCGGTTTGCACCCCATCGGAATCATGTCCTCGCGCGTGGGTAATCGCTCGCCGGCCCATTGCACGGGTGTCGGCAAGGTTCTCCTGGCTTACCTGGCCGAAGAGGAATTGCGCGCCCGCTACCCGAACGAGCGACTGGCGCGATTTACCGACAAGACGATCGTCCACATGAGCACCCTCCGGGCGGAATTGGCGCGGGTGCGCGAGCAAGGATTCGCGATCGACCAGCAAGAACACGAAGCGGATGTGATGTGCGTCGCCGTTCCGATCTTCGACCACAAGGGGATCGCTGCGGCGGTCAGCTTGGCCGGGCCGGTCGACCGCATTGAGCAGCACATGACGCGCGGCGCGCTGACCGACGCATTGAAGCGCGCGGGCTCGCAACTCTCGGCCCAGCTCGGGTGGGGGCGTGGGGTCGAGCAGCTCGAGCAGGAACCGTTGGCTGCAGCGGATACCCGACGCCGGCCGGAGGTTCGCTCCAACCGGCCCCGCGCCACGCGGGTCCAGGCGAAGAAAACCGCGCCCCTCCGCGCGGCGGAAGGCCGGACGAAACGACCGCGAGAGACGTCGTCGCATTCAAAGTGAGGGCCGGACATGGATCTGATCGTCGACGCCAACACACTCGAAGCCGTGTCTCGCGAACACTCCGACAACAAACACCTGCTCCGGCGGGACTCGCTGAAGATCGGGCTCATTAGCGTTCGCGCCAACGAGGCGCTGCCGGTTCATTCCCATCCGAAAGAAGAGCAGTTCTATTACGTTCTTGAGGGTGAGGGTGTCCTCCGTCTCGGCGAGCAGGATCATCCTCTTCGTCCGGGCTTGGCCGTGTCGATCCCACCGGGCATCGTTCACGGCGTGCGCAATCCGGGCCCTCACGCTTTGCGTTTCCTCGACGTCTTCATCGATTGGAGCGTGCCGGCGGGCTGACCGCCGCGCTCAACGCACAGGAGGCCGCATGGCTGAGGTCGTCACATTCGGAGAGGCGATGGTGCGGTTTGCCCCTCCTGATTTCCAGCGGTTGGAGCAAGCGACTCACCTGGGGATGACCGTGGGCGGGTCGGAACTGACCGTGGCCGCGGGTGTAGCCCGCCTCGGCCTAAGCGCCAGTTGGGTCAGCCGCGTCCCGGAGAACGCCCTGGGCCGGATGGCGCAGAACAAAGCCCGCGAGTTCGGTGTTGACACGCGCCATCTGGTGTGGACCAAGAGCGACCGCATGGGGCTGTATTTTGTGGAATACGGCGCGTCGCCGCGCGCCAGCGGGGTGCTCTACGATCGCTCGTACTCCGCCATCAGCCGCATTCAATCGGGAGAGGTCGACTGGGAGCAGGTCTTGGTCGGCGCCAAGTGGTTCCACACCAGCGGCATCACGCCCGCCCTCAGCGACAGCGCAGCGGCCGTTACCGGTGAAGCGCTGAAGACGGCGCGTGCCAAAGGCTGCCTGGTGAGTTACGACCTCAACTACCGGGCCAAGTTGTGGTCGCAGGAGAAGGCGCGGGCGGTGCAGGAACTGTTCATGCCCAATATCGACGTGCTCCTCACCACCGAGGAAGACACGGAGCGCGTCTTTGGCATCAAAGCCTCAGACTACAAGGAAGCGGCGCGGCAGCTGGCCGAGCGCTATCACCTGCGAGCCGTCACCATCACCTTGCGCGGGACGCCCTCGGTCTGGCGCAACACGTGGAGCGCCTTCGCGTACTCGGAAGGAAGATTCTACGAGGATGTGACCTACGACCTGGAGATCGTCGACCGCCTGGGCGGGGGCGACAACTACTCGGCGGGATTCATCTACGGCTTTCTGAGCGGCGGGGTGGAGAAGGCCGTGCGCTATGGCAATGCCTTCTCGGCGCTTAAGCAGACCTCGTGGAGCGACTTCAACTGGGCCACGCGCGAAGAGACTGAAACCCTGATGCGCGGCGCATCGGGGACGAGCTTGCGCATTGCGCGATAGGAGAGACCATGGACCGGGAGCAACGAATCCGCCTCATTGAAGAAACCGGCGTTGTGGCCATTGTGCGCTTCGACCGCTCAGAGGAGTTGGTGCGAGTGGCACGCGCGGTGGCGCAGGGCGGGGTGCGCGCCATCGAGTTCACCATGACCACTCCAGACGCCCTGGGGACCATCGCCCAGGCGGCCAAGCAGTTGGGCGGCGAGGTCCTGTTAGGGGCGGGGACGGTGCTCGATTCCGAGACGGCCCGCGCCGCGATTCTCGCCGGCGCGGAGTTCATCGTCGCACCCACGCTGAATCCCGATGTGGTCGCAACCTGCCGGCGATACAGCGTGGTCGCCATCCCCGGCGCGTACACGCCGACGGAAATCCTCACCGCGTGGGAATGCGGCGCGGATTTCGTCAAGGTGTTTCCCGCGGAGTTCGGGGGACCCGACTACTTGAAGGCCATTCGCGCGCCCTTGCCGCAGGTCAAGCTCATCCCGGTGGGTGGCGTATCGCTGGAGACGACCGCCGACTTCATTCGCGCCGGTGCGGCGGCGGTCGCGGCAGGCGGGAATCTCGTTAAGAAAAGCGCCATCGCCGCCAAGAACTTCGACGAGTTGACCGCGACCGCACGCCAGTTCGTGGAGGCAGTGGCCTCGGCGCGCAGCGCCTAGGGTGAGTGCATCATCGGCACCCGGCCTTCGGCAGCCTCGTAGGTATTCGGGAGGGATTGGTCCATGCGACGAATTGTGAATCCCAACTCCAGCCGCCCGCCGGCGGCGGTGGTCGAAGGCTATCGGTCACTGCTTTCCATCTTCAGCCCATCCTGCGTTATAGCCGATTGCCAGGAGCGATCCGGCGTGCTGCGCAGCGATATCCGACCTCTGTACGAGGCGCGATTCGCAGGGGTGGCTCTCACCGTGCGGCTGTATCCGGGCGACCTCGTGGATTGCCTGGACGCGCTAGCCGTAGCCCAGGCGGGCGATGTCATCCTGGTGGATGCCGCGGGCGAAACCGAGACCTCCATTTGGGGGGGCCTGATGGCCGGGCTCTGCCTGCAGAAAAAGGTGGTCGGAGCTGTCGTGGATGGAGCCATCCGGGACACGGATGAAATCAAGGCACTGGGCTTTCCTATCTTCAGCCGAGCCATCGTCCCACGCTCAACCCATTCGCCGTATTCCAAGCGCATGGAACCCATCGAAGTCAATGTTCCCATTCACTGCGGCGGCGCGCTCGTCTCGCCGGGCGACATTGTTCTAGCGGATGAGATCGGGATCGTCGTCGTTCCCCAGTCCCAGGCGCAGGATGTGCTGACCCGGGCGCAAGCTCTGGCGGCACAGGAGGAAGCCACGCGCCAACGCATTCGCGAAGGCAAGACGGTCGAACAACTGTTGGCGGAGTTCGGTCGGCTGTGATGCCGATGAACCTTACCGCCGGCCGTTCACGCTGCTGCGCTACGGGGGAGGCGAAAGGAGGTGCACCAAAGAGGAAGGAGAGAGCTGCATTCGAACTTAGCTCGCGTACATCGAGGGATTCCACGCAGATCTCTTAAGGAGGAATTCGATGTCTGGCATGCGTTCTTCCGATAGCCTGAGCCTTTGGCGCCTGGGTTTCGCGGCGATCTTGATCGTGACCCTGGCCGCCTGCGGCACTCCGACGGCGGCGCCGGTTGCGCCGACTACGGCGCCCGTGGAACCGGGCCCGGCCGCAGCACCTGACCTAAGTTCGTATGAACCGCCCTATGGCGCGGTGAAGCCGGTGGCGCTGGTGGCCGGCTCGCAAGCGTTGTGCTCCACCTCCGCCTTCAAGGGCGGCACGCCGAATATCGCCTACATGCCTCCGGCGACCGAGTTCAACTACTACATGGCGATCGGCGCGGGAGTCGAGGCCGAGGCCGGCAAGCTGGGGGCCACGACCTTCATGCTGGCGCCCCAAAGCGGGGCCGACATTGCCGGCCAGATGGGCATGATCCAGGATGTGATCACCCGAGGCGTCGATGCGATCATCCTTTCGACCCATGACGAGGCTGCTGCCGCGCCGCTGGTCAAACGCGCGGTGGACCAAGGCATCGTGGTGATCATCGTCAACTCCGATATTGGGAACTTCCCTGCGCCGGTGCATGGTGTGGTCGGCTACGCCCAACGGCGCGGCACCTACAAGATGGGCATGTACATCGCCGGCATGTTCCACGGCAAGGCCAAGGTCGGCGCCCTCGAGGGTCAGCCGGGCTGGCACTCGACCGAACGTATCGGCGGCTACGTGGATGCCCTCTCGCAATTCCCGGGGATGGAAGTGGTCGCCAGCCTGCCCACGGCTTGGAACGTCGAGACGGGCAACTCGGCGATGATGGATATGCTCCAGGCCCATCCGGAGATCAACGTCGTGGTCGCGGCTAACGACTACGAAGCCATCGGCGCCGCCACGGCGGCCGAGTCGCTCAACCGGAAGGACGTCGCCATCTTCGGCAACGATGGCGATACGACCGGGATGGAGCAGATCTACGCCGGGCTCTGGGACGGAACCGTCAACACGACCCCGTTCGTGATGGGCGAAGTGGTGATGCGCGTGGCCTTCGACTGCCTGAAGGGCACGTACCCAGGCGGTTGGGTGGAGACCCCGGTGACGATCGTGGACCAAACCAACGCGATCAACTTCCTTTGCCATCCGGAGACCCTCGATCCGAAGCCTTCCAAGGAGTACAAGTGCCCTTAGGGGGCAAGCTGCAACACGCATAGCAACTCTCCTCTGGTCGCGAGCCATGCCGGCCCGCGACCAGAGGCTGGAAGCCGAGGTCATGCCGCATGACCAGCACTGCGCCTGCATTGTGGGAAGTGCGTGATATCTCAAAAGCCTTTCCAGGGGTACAAGCCCTGGATCGGGTCT
>JBGOXY010000151.1:0-5530 GCA_041479415.1 Anaerolineae bacterium | reverse complement strand
TTCGCGCCCCGCGCAATCGGGAAGAAGAAGAGAGGCAGCACGCTGAGCATCAGTGAGAGGAAGATCGTGCGGCGCTTGCCATATCGATCGGCCAGGATGCCGCCGATCACTCCGCCGATAGCCGAGCCCCCCATGAAGAGCGCAGCGATCAAGCCGAAGACGGAGGGCGAGTATCCCTGGTCGAGATAGAACTTGGGGATGAAGGTGGTTGTGGCGGTCGCCGCCCACATGCGGAGGCCGGCGCAGGCGAGGATCAACCCGAAGGCTGTTACGTCTGGCGCGGGTGCGGACTGCGAGGTCTCGTTCGCCGGGGCCTGCGGCACACTCGTTGGCGCCAAATGGCGACTCATCCACCTCGCCCCGCTGATGCCCACGACGAGTGCCAGCGCGGCCAGGATGAGGATACCCTGCCGCCCCAGATGGTCGATGATCAAACCACCTAACGCCGGGCCGATCGCCCAGCCTCCTTGCCCAAACAGAAAGAAGATCGAGGCCGCCGTGGCCACGCGCCCGGCCATGTGGCGATTGCCGAAATCGGCGGCCTGGCTCGTCCCCATCGGGTGGAAGGCCCCCGAACCCAGCGTCGCCAAGATCATGATCGGCAAGGGCCAGTACCCGGGCAAGACCGCCACCAGCGCGAAGAGCACCGCCATCCAAATCACTCCGGAAGCTGCCGACAGCTTGCCGCCCGAGCGGTCGTATAGCAGTCCAACGATCGGTTGAGAGAGCGCGTTGAGGGTGGAGTACAGCATGGCGATCAGGCCAATGCTGGCGTTGGACAGCGCCAGCGGAACGCTCAGCACAGCCAGCAGAATCCCAACTTGGGCGGAGAGCATGTCGACCGTCAAGTGGCTGAGAGCAATCAGCAAGAACTGGGGTTGACGGAGAAGTCGCATGGGGTGGAGTGGTTCACTGCCTCCTTTGAGAGTGAGATGCGGCGCGGTCTGGGTGCCGGGCGAGGGCGACGGAGACCGAGGGCGCGCTCGATGCGTCAGCCGCGCTTGGCGCGTTCCTTGCCGGCGACCGGCGTCCCATGTTTACCATGCGCCGGCGCCACAGCGGCCTCCGCCCGGCGGCGCTTCTCCTCGAGATAGGTGGTGAAATTTCCGGTGAAGGTCTCGCCGCATCCCTCGTCAAGCTCAACGATGTGATCGACCACGTTGTCGAGGAAGTAGCGGTCGTGCGAGATGACGATGATCGTGCCGGTGTACTCCTCGAGGGCGGCCTCCAGGACCTCGGCCGACCGGATGTCGAGGTGGTTGGTCGGTTCATCCAGCAACAGGCAGTTGGCGCCCTCCATCATCAGGCGCGCCATTTGGACACGCGCCTTCTCGCCCCCCGAGAGATCGCCCACACGCTTGCGGGCATCGTCGGCGTGGAAGAGAAAGCGGCCCAAGAGGCCGTACATATCGCGGTCGTTCATCCACCGTCCGCGGGTGATCTCCTGGGCCAGTGTGCTCTCCAGGTCGAGCGTTTGATGCTCCTGAGCGTAGTAGCCCAGAGTGGTCGAGGGCCCCACCACGACCTGCCCGCTGGTGGGCGCCTCCTCACCCAAGAGGCAGCGGAAGATCACCGTCTTGCCCGCCCCGTTCGGCCCGATGATGCCGACCCGTTGGCCATGCCAGACGACCAGGTTGAGGTCGCGCAGTACGACTTGCGGCCGGCCGCGGGAATCCTCAAACGCCTTAGTCACCCCCCGCATCTCGACCACTTTGTTCGAGCCATGGCTGGCGGCGGAAAGGGTCAAGCCGATGGTGCGCCTCTCCAGCAAGGGCCTCTCGACTCGGTCGATCTTGTCCAGGCGCTTTTGCATCGAACGCGCGCGGCGAACGAACTTCTCGTTCTGTCCGGCACCCCACCCGCCCAGGCGGCGGATGGCGAACTCCAACCGGCGGATTTCCCGTTGCTGCACCTCAAAGGCCTTCTCCTGCGAGGCTAGCTTCTGGTTCTTCTCGTAGGCGTATTCCGAATAGTTGCCGCTGTAAAGAATCAGGCGGGCATCCTCCAGCTCGGCGATTTCGTCCGCAACCACATCCAACAGGTAGCGGTCGTGCGAGACAATGACCACGGCCCCCGGGTAATCGGCGATGAGTTGTTCAAGGAATTGCTTGCCGTGCAGGTCGAGGTGATTGTCCGGTTCGTCGAGCAGCAACAGCTCGGGCTGCTCAATGAGTAGTTTGGCCAGCCCAACCAGTTTCTTTTGTCCACCCGAGAGCGCCGCCAACGGCAGATCAAACTCGTGCTCGGCGAACCCCAGCCCGCGCAGCGTGGAACGCACGCGGTTGTCGAAGCTGAGCCCGCCCTTCTCTTTGAATTCGGCGATCAATTGCGCGTGGCGGTCCGCAGCGTATGCCAGACGGCGAGAATCCTCGTAGGTTTTCGGATCCGCCATCTGCATCGCAAGCTGATCCATTTCGCGCTCGAGGGCGGCCAAGGTCGGCGAGGCATCGCGCGCTTCGTCGATCACGCGCCGCGCGGGATCGAAAGCGATTTCTTGCTGCAAATAGCCGACACGCACCGATTTGTGGACGTGCACATTGCCTTGTGTCGGCTCCAGCTGGCGGGCAAGCATCTTGAGAAGCGTCGATTTGCCGACGCCGTTCGGCCCCACCAGCCCGACGCGCGCGTCATGGTGGATTTCCCAAGAGATATCCGCAAGAAGGTGTTGTGCGCCGAAGAAGTGCGAGATCTTCTCCAGTCGCGCGATTGTGCCCAGCATCGGCAGGTGACCTCGAGCGACCCATTCTAACGGAAGGGGGCCAAAAGAGTGAGCCGGTCTGCCCGCAAACGCGAGCGGCCCAGGAGGAATTGCCCTCGCCTGCGAACAGAATCCAGCCCAGGTGCGGTCGCTGCGTGCCCGGGTGGGGCCGGGACGCGGGACGCGTTGCTCGCGTTGCGCTCTTGAAGCAGCATCCTCCGCCCGTGCGCAGGTGCTGTCTTGGGACGAATGGGGCATGAAGGCACCCGAGGCGTATCGTCTGGCTTCAGCGTCCGAGGGCGAGCCTGGCGAGTGCGCGCCAGAAACCGACGTTGGGTGCCTGATAGCTGTGCGATCCGAGCATGCCCAGGTCACTCAAGGCCATGACTCCGCCCCCAGCGGTTCCATAGGGGATGTAAACAACCGCCGCCGCCTGGCCGGCCCGCGCCAGCACCTCGCCCGCTGAGTGGATGATCGGCAGCCCATTGCCCTCGGCGATCTCCAGCGAGGTCACACCGAGCGCGGGGGAAGTGCCCGGCACCATCGCGACCGGCGCGCTCAGTACGCCCTCGGCGAACGTGACCCCGAAGCGCTCACCCACCGTGTTGACATCGGCCCAGTCCTCGTTCACGTCCCACAGGGCATTGCTCCAACCCAACTGACGCCGCGACGCGGGAACAATCAGCAGACCGCCTTGCGCAACATAAGCTTGAACAGCATCAACCTCCGCCGGGGTCCAGTCTTCATCATAGGCCTCAGGTCCGATAACCTCCGCCGGGTAATCCATCACCGGGAGCAGAATCGCCATGTCGACGCCGCGCAGCGACTCCGGAGTCGCCGCTTCGCCATACGGCAGCAGGTCGAGGTCAAACCCCTCCATGGCCAAGGTGATCCCAAAGGAGGTCAGCGTTGTCATCGGAAGGTCAACCGCCTCGGTATGGCTGCCCACAAGCAGGGCACGGGCTGTCGGCGGCGGCGAGACCCGCACAGAGGTCATCTCGCCGACCTGGCCGAGCGCGGTGGCGTAGGCGATGTCGAACATCTGCGCCAGAATCGCAGATTCCTTCTCCGCCAGCCGAGTCTCATCATACGGGTCATGGATGTGGACGGCGTAGTGAACACCGCCGGCGGCATTCATCTGATCTTCATTCATATAGATCAGGTTGGCATTCGGAACGTCGTAGGCCACGAACGCCATGTTGTCGGAGCCGCCGCCGCTCAGGCTCGCCGCGGCCGCCTGTCCATCACGGGAGGTGTACGCGACAAGCTGCTCAACCCATGGCGCACGCATTTCGCCGGCAACGCCGTAGGGCCATGACCCGAAGGTCAGCCGCGGGGTGAGGCCGTCGAGCGGGCTGCCCAAGCAGTCAATCGTCAGGACGGCCAATGTGCGATCCAGAAGCGCTTGGTGGGTGGCTGCAAAGTAAGACGACCCCACGAGCCCCACCTCTTCGCTGCCGAACCAGACAAGGTACAGGTCATACGGCGGTCGGTTCACATCAGTCGTCAGCCGGCGGGCCACCTCAAGCAAAACCGATACGCCGGCCGCATCGTCCATGGCCCCAGGCACATTCGCGCTGTCGATCATCGCGCCCAGGATGACCGCATGGCCCGAGTCGTCCCCGGGCAGATGCAGGATCAGGTTGCCGGATTCCCCAGGCATGAGAACATCAACATCCCAAAGCAGGCGGATAGCCTGCAGCCGGTCGAGCGCCTCCCACGACATAACGCCGGCCGGCTTCAGATCCTCCAGGCGCGCAAGAAGGAGTGGCGGCCAGGGCTCGCTCGCGATGCGCGAGAATGGCGCGCCTGCTGCGGCTTGCGTGCCATGGGATTCCCCAACGACGTTGGAGAACTGCGTGATGAGCACAATGGCCGCTGGCTTGGCATCCAAGAGCCTGCGCGCGTTGCGCCCGGCGGCTTCGGTGCCTTGCGCATAGGAGTCGATCAGGGCGAAGTCGACGACCAGTATTCGTCCAGCGGCGCCGGCCGCCTCCAGTCTCGCGATACTCTCTGCTCCGTGAAGCACAATCGCGGGCCCAGTTACTTCGGCCGGGTTCGCTGCTGCATCCCCGGCGTGACCGTCCGAATCGAAATATAGCGCCGCTTCATTGGCGCGGCGAGAGCAGCAAACGGCATCAGCGGGGATCTCTATCTCGCCCGCGCCCAACTCGAGCCACAGCCGGCTCTCGTGAATTCGCGAACCGACCGGAAGGCGAAATGGTTCGCGGGTCACCTCCAACGCCGGCCTGGTGGTTTCAGCGAGCGCCGCCAATTGGCCGGCCACGTAGTCGAACGTTTGCGCCTCGCCCGGGCTGCCAGCCGTCCTCCAGCCGCGGTGGGCACCGATGGAGGCCAAGGCCTGGATATCGTCGAGCATGCCAGCCACATTAGCCTCTCGTGCCGGCGCGCTACCGTCGGTAGGCATTCGTGTCGGGCCAACCGCCGCTGGCCGCAACTGAAGGTTGCACCCGCACAGTGCGAGCACGCACACGAAGGAGAGCTCTCGGAGTCGGGTGGACATGAAGTTACAGTCTGAGTGAGCGGTGGCCAAGATCTTGCGCCCCTCATCTTACGTCCAACTGCCGGGATTCGCATCCGGCCAGTGGGCTAGTCCTCGTGGAGCAACGCGCATGCACCGCGGTGAGGGAGGGCAGCCACTCAACGACTGACCTCGCCGTGCTCCACCCATCAGTTGGAGTAGAGCGTCACCACCATCACCGAGGAGGCGGGCAGCCGACATGTGAAGCGGCTACGTTGAACGGCCGGGGCCTCGATGTTGCGGACTCCGACCAATCCAGGGGTTTCGAGCGTGTTCGCCTCGAGCGGGTG
>JBGOXY010000150.1:0-5582 GCA_041479415.1 Anaerolineae bacterium | reverse complement strand
GCTCGAGGTGGTGACCGGTTGGGCTGCTCCGGTGACGGCGCTGCAGCCTCGTGAGGAGCAGGCGGTCGAAGCCTAGCCGCTCGCCGCCGCGAGTTCTGCTGCGGCCGGCGGGCCGTTCCGCCTGAGTTCGATGCAGGGTTGATCTCATTCGGAGAGGGGATCAGCTGCGGCGAGGGTGGAATCAATATGAAGGGGGACCGTGCGACTTGAAAAGATTGCCGGGCGTCCGGGTGATCAATGGTCACGGGATGTGACTTGGTATCGGTGATGCAAGACGGCACGATTCAGTTGGCAGTGTCTTTGAGGTGTGCCATGAAAACAGCCTGGGTTTTGAGAACCAACAATGACCCTCAGTCGGCCGTGGTAAGGCTGCTGGAGAACCTCTGGCAGCGAGCCGACATCGAGACCATGCTCGCCCCAACCCGCGCCGGGGATCCCGCCGGCGTTGAACCGACCTGGTTGACCTCGCGCGCGGGGCTGAAGCAGGTGGACCTGTTCGCGCCACTCATGAAACGAAACGCGGCGGCCGCGCTGGCCGAGAGGCCCGAGCGCGGGCCGCGTTGGAGCGGTGCGCTCCTTCGGCCGTGCGAGGCGCGGGCCGTCAACGACCTTGTGCGTCGCGAGAAGCTCTCGCGCGATCGGATGCTGACCATCGGCTTCGACTGCCTCTCGACTCTTGCCGAAGACGAGTACCTCGAGCGAGAGGTGCGCGAGGGCGGGGCGCAGCGCATGACGCAGGAGGCGCTTCAGTTTGCACCTCAAGGTGGCATTCTGGCCTATCGCAACCGGCGTGCGTGCCAGGCGTGCCCGCAGCCAGTGCCAAGCGAAGTGGATATCGTTCTCGGATTCCTCGGCATGCCCGTCCGCAAATCCATCGTGGTGCTGGCCCGCGATGAGGCCATCGCCTCCAGCCTCGGCCTCGGCGAACTGACTGACGGGCCCGCCTCGGATGCGCTGGTCGATAGCCGGGCGGCCACGGTGGCCCAGGCAGTCGCCCGCAACCGCCGCACCGCCGAGCGGTTCATCCGAGCCCTTTCAGCCGATCTACCCTCCGACGTCGAAGAGCTCATCGCCTACTTCGACAACTGCGAACCGTGCCAGCTGTGCCTCGAGTCGTGTGCCATCTATGATGGCGAGTTGGTCGCGCTGAGCGAGCGCGAGTTGGGGCGCGCGGCACGTGTCGGGCGCTGGTTGGCGGCATGCGTCGGGTGCGGCATGTGCGAGCAGGCCTGCCCGCGCGAAATGCCGCTGGCTGCACTGCACGACCGCCTGGCGAGCCTCGCCCGGCAAGAGGTCGTCCACTAGGTCGCCGGTTCATGGCCCGGCGGATCGGGGAGCGAGAGTGCCTCAAAGAATCCAGACCGACCCGGCGCGTGTCGAGCGCGTGCTCAAGGTCGTCTTCTCTCAGCCGCGGCCACCCGTGGCTCGCTGCCGCCTGCTGAGTTCGGGTTTCGGCCCGGCCCACATGCTCAAGGTGGAGACAGATCTTGCCGGCAGCCAGGCCTGCCTGGGCTGCGGCGGCTGCATGGATGCATGCCCGGTGCTGGCCCGCGACGCGCGGCGTCGCGCACGCCTGGAGACACGCACCTCCATGGCGCTGGAAACGCTGGTGGGGGAGGACTGTGACCGCTGCGGCAACTGCGTGCTGGCGTGCCCCCAAGTCGACACGACCATCAAGCACTTCTTGGTGCAGACCCATCTGGCCGAAGGCATGGACCGCTTGCTTGCACAATCCGCAACCGACGAGATGTTGGTCCTCGATTTGTTCTTGGGGGAGTCGTGAGCCGGATGGGATCGCGAGTGACGCCCGATGTCGCATCTTATTGGGCACGGATCGACAGACAGGGAGAGTGACATGCTGCAGATCCACATCATGGGTCAGGCCTACGACGTCCCCGATGGGTTGACGATCCTCAAGGCGCTGGAATGGGCAGGCTTCCGCCTGACGCGCGGCGTGGGCTGCCGGGGAGGATTCTGCGGGGCGTGCGGCACGGTTTATCGTCTGCAGGGCGATTACCGATTGCGCTATGCGCTGGCCTGTCAGACCGTGGTCGAGCCGGAAATGGTTCTCGGGCAGATTTCCTTTTTCCCGGCCCAGCGTCCGAGCTATCGGCTGGAGTCACTTCAGGCCGAGGAAGCAACCCTCGCGGAAATCTTCCCTGAGATTTTGCGCTGCTTCGGATGCAACACGTGCACCAAGGCCTGCCCGCAGGAATTGGACGTGTTGGGCTACATGGCGGATGCGGTGCGCGGCGATCTTCCAGCGCTGGCCGATGCTTCCTTCGACTGCATCATGTGCGGATTGTGCGTGGCGCGTTGCCCGGCCGAGCTCGTGCCGCCCAATGTGGCGTTGCTTGGGCGGCGGTTGTACGGCCGATATCTCGCGCCGCGGGCCGAGCATTTGCGCCGGCGAGTGGAAGAGCTAGAGGCGGGAGCTTTCCGGCAGGAATTGACCGAGCTCAAATCGCTCTCGCGCGATGGGCTCAAGGCGCAATACGAAACCCGCGAGATCGAGGCCTGAGGCGCGACACGCGGCCGGGTTCCCGCGACGCGGATGAATACCATGGACTTCGAATTCTCCTCTGACAGCCTGATGCTCCGCGACATGGTACGGCGCTTCGTCCAGAAGGAAGCACGCCCGCTGGAGATGGGCTACTTCACCCGCGGCGTGCTGGATCCACAGGAAGTCGCCCGGCTGCGCTCTGCAGTGGAGCAGATGGGGCTGTGGGGGCTGCTGGTACCCGAGCGCTACGGCGGCGGCGGGCTCGACCTCATTTCGGCCTGCCTGGTGGAGATGGAATTGGGCGCCACCTTCGTCCCCGTCGAAATTGGGACGGTGCCGCCGGCGCTCTTCGCCTGCACCGGTGAACAGGTGGCCCGCTTTCTCGAGCCCGCTCTCGCGGGCACAATGCACATCCAGGTGGCGGCCCGCGAGACGTCGGGCGTGGCCCCCGAGACGTGGTCTATGGTCGCTGCGCCCTGGGACGAAGGTTTCCGATTGAGCGGGGTCAAGCTCGTCAGCCGACGGCCCGGCCCGCAGGATGTGCTGCTCACTCTGGCGCGTGCCCCGCAGGGGCTGACCGCGTTCTTGATCGATGCGGCCCAGGTCACGGTGGATGGCCGGGTGAAGGGCCGCCTGTCCCTCGAGCTGAGGGACTTTGAGGTGGGCCGCGAGCGAATCCTGGGGGAAGTGGGCGGCGCGCTCAAGCTCGGCGGTGAGCAGGCGCCCCGTAGCTGGATTCTCAGCGGTGCCCGATACCTCGGCATGGTCGAGCGCCTGCTCGAAATGGGTGCTGAGCACGCGCGCGATTGGTTATCGCTGGGTGCGCCGCTGGCCGTGCGCCCGGCGCTCCGCGGCATGCTGGCGGATCTGCGCTCCGAACAGGAAGCGGCTCGCTGGTTGGTGTTGCATGCCGCCTGGTGTGCCGATCAGGGCCAGCCGCTGAAGACGGAAGCCGCCCTCGTACGCTTGCGCACCGGCGAACTGCTGAAGAGCGCGGTGGACCGGGTCACCATGGCCTTTGGGGGTCCGGGTCCAACGGCGCAGATCGATGCGCGGCGTATGGTCCATTCGTTGGCGCCTCCCGAGGTACTCGAATTCGCGCTCGATCAGGCGCGTGCGCTCGTGGCGGCGGAGGTCATGGCCGCCGTTGGTGGGAGGTGAGGTATGAGGATAAACCACCTGGTAGAAGTGAATGAGGCTGGCCCGCTGGCAGCATTGCAGGGCGTGCTGTGCGGCCTTTGGGAACGCAACGGGCTAATCGCCATGCTCGCCCCAATGGAATCGGAAGGGGGCCGCGAGGTTTCGCCCCAAGTGGCCGAGGATTCCCGCGCCGTCGCGACCATCAACCCCTTTGCCCCAATCATGCCGACCAATGCTGCGGCGCTGGTCGTCGATTTTGCGCGCGAGCACCAGCCCGGGCCGTTGGCCGCCGTCCTGCGTCCGTGTGAAGGCCGCGCCGTGGTGGAACTGCGCAAGCGCCGGCGCACAACGCCTGAGGCCGATCGGGTCATGACCATTGCGGTCGACTGTTTGGGGTGTCATTCGGCGGGTGTGTGGGGCGAGCGGATCCAAGCGACCTCGCCTTCCGACATCTGGCGGGAATCGTTGACCTATGCAGACCAAGGTGGGTTCACCCCCCAATCGCTTCGGCGGGGATGCCAAATGTGTACGGCCCCCGCCATGCGCGATGCGGACCTGACGATCGGTCTCTTCGGCCTGGACACCTCGCGCGCATTGTTGGCCTCCTGCCCGGATGAGGCGACCGACGCGCGGTTGCACATGTCGGAGATTGCGCCCCGCTCGGCTCCGGAGGACGTGGTCGTGCGGCGCGAGGTGGCGCTCGGCCAGCTGGCCGAACGGCGTGGGCGCCAACGGGAGATGCACTTCCAGGAGGCGCAACAACGCGGAGGGAGCCTTTCTGAAGTTCTGGGCCTGTTCGCCAACTGCTCGCTGTGCGGCGACTGCCTGGATGCGTGCCCGCTCTACAACGGCGAGCTGGCAGGGATGCTTGGCGTGCGTTCGGCCCGATCCGGGGGCCGTTCCCTGCTCGCCGAGCTTGTGGAACTCGGCCGCTGGCTGGCCTCCTGCTCAGGGTGCGGCATGTGCGAAGAAGTCTGCTCGTGCCGCGTGCCGTTGCTCGACATCGTCTCGCCATTGAGCCAGCGCGTCCGCGACGAGATCGTGTACCGCCCGGACGGTCGAGCGCCCGCTTTGCCGTGGATGGCGAGCGGATCCTAGACATAGAGGATTGACCCATGGTGGTCTGGTGGACTTCGAGCACGATGACGTCGGTAGGAGGATTGGATGACCTATCCTGAGCCACTGCGCGAATCAATGGCCCGTGTCGAGGCTTCGCGAGCTCGGCGTGCCCAACAGGTGCATCCGCGCCTATCGGCCGATGACCGTCAGGCGATCCTTAAGGCCTTTCATCCGGATTACATCGCCAGTGCATTCCGCGAATTGCAGGTGGGCCCCAACAAGGGCGACCGCACTCCGCGTGAGCTCGCGCAAATCCTCGAAGCACCACCGCTCATCGGTAGTACCGCTCTGGAGGGATTGACGCCTGCGCGCGAGGTGGACGTTCTCGTCATCGGCGGGGGCGGGGCGGGGGCCAGCGCTGCCTTGCTGGCGCAGGAAAGCGGCGCCTCGGTGCTCATCGCAACCAAGCTGCGCTTCGGTGACGCCAACACTATGATGGCCCAGGGCGGCATCCAGGCGGCCGACAAGGAGAACGATTCGCCCGCGCTGCATTATCTGGATGTCGTCGGGGGCGGGGGCTTTGCCAACGATCCGGATCTGGTCGAAGCGCTGGTGTTGGATGCGCCGCTGGTGATTGCATGGCTCGAGAAACTGGGCGCCATGTTCGACAAAGAGCCGGACGGTACGCTGCGCACGATCCACGGTGGCGGCACGAGCCGCAAGCGCATGCACGCGGCGCGCGACTACTCGGGCGCCGAGATCATGCGCACCCTCCGCGACGAAGTGCGCTCGCGCGCCGGCGACACGCCTGGAATCGCCGCGTGGGAGTTCCGCCCCGCGGTCGAACTCGTGCTGGATGTGCACGGGCAGGTGGCCGGGG
>JBGOXY010000149.1:0-5596 GCA_041479415.1 Anaerolineae bacterium | reverse complement strand
GTGCTTGTGCGGTCTAGAGAACTATTTGTGCGCCGCGTCATCGCGGCGCACTATTCGTTAGGGCGACGACACCACTCAAGCAGCGCCCTTCAGGACGGCGGCGCCTCCGGCGGGTTCCGGAAACATGCTCCACCTCACCCCCTGCCCCCTCTCCACCTGGAAGCTTGCGTTGTCAGGCCGGTGTATGGCGGAAAGGGGGTGTGGAAGACAAGGAGATGGGGGCCGAAGGCCCCCGTCTCCTTTGAGAAAACCTCGCCCCTCCCCCGGATCGACTCCTTCACATCGGCGCACTTCCTCCCCGGGGAAGGGGTTGGGGGCCTGCCCTCGGAACGAGGGTGGGGGGTGAGCGCCGGTCGCCTTGTCTGCGCAGGCTCCCAGTTCATCGCGCGCACACCATGGCGCTCTGCCCAACCGGGGAGGCGCGCCCATGCCGCGTGCGAGCAGTCACGCGTAACGCATGCTATGCCTTCCACATGGTGGTCTTGCACTGCTGATGGATTCCGAGCGGGTTGACAGCTATTTGTGGAGGTGGTTCATTGCGGACCCAACGTCACTCCTCGGCGAGCGCGAGGAATACATCCTCCAGCGTGGGCTCGACCGCCTCGACACGCGCGGTCGCCACGCCCTGTGCGCGCAGACCGCGTTCGAGATCCTCCAGCGTGTGCTGGTCGTCGGTCACGGCTCGCAAATGGTCCCCGGCCAGGCCGGCGCGGCGCACGAAGGGGAGTTGTTGCAGCGCGTCGAGTGCCTCCAGCAGCGGGGTCGCGTGCACATCCCATCCGCGCCCGGTAAACGCGCGGCGCTTCACCTGGGTTGGGGTATCCATCATCAGCAGCTTGCCGCGGCGCATGATTCCAACGCGCGTGCAGTATTCGGCCTCATCCATGTAGTGCGTGGTGACGAGCGCCGTCACCCCCTGGTCGGCCAGATCGTAGATCAAATCCCAGAACGAGCGGCGCGCGAGCGGATCCACGCCGCTGGTGGGTTCATCCAAGAAGAGCAGCTTCGGCCGATGGATGATAGCCGTAGCCAGAGCCAGGCGCTGGCGCCATCCAATGGGCAGCGCGCCGGCCGGCTCGCCGGCAATGCTCTCCAACTTGAGTTGGGCCAGCGTCTCGTGCAACCGTTGCGGATCGGTGATGCCGTAGACGCCGCCATAAAAGGCTAGGTTCTCCCACGCCGTCAGCTCGTCGTACAGCGCGAACTTCTGCGACATGTAGCCGACCCGCGCGCGGATAGCCTCCGCGTGGCGATCGACCGCCAGGCCCATCACCCGCGCCTGGCCTGCGCTGGGCGTCAGGAGGCCGAGCAGCATGCGGATGGTGGTCGTCTTGCCCGACCCGTTCGGCCCGAGGTAGCCAACGATTTCTCCGGGCTCCACGCTGAACGAGACCTGGTCGACGGCCACAAAGTCGCCAAAGCGCTTGGTCAGGTTCTCGGCCTGCACGATCGGGTCGGCCATTTTCTTCTCGCTGCCTATGGGCGCGGGAGGGTGTCCGCACCGAGAATATCGATGAAGGCATCTTCGAGCTGCGGCGGGATTGGACGCAATTGCTCAAAGGTTGCCCCGGCCGCGGGGATGGATCGCTCAAGGCGCTCGATCACCGCTTGCGCAGTGCCCTCGGCAATGCGCAAGTGCAGGCGGTCTCCGAATGTGTGCACATCTTGCACGGCGGGGTCGGCTGAGGCCACTTCGACCAGCGCGCGCCGCGGCCGGCCAACCAACTCGAGCACACGCCCCTCAAGGCGCCGGCAGACTTCAGCCGGGCTGCCCTCCAGCAGCAGCTTGCCGCGGTTCACAAACCCCACCCGGTTGCAGCGCGAGGCCTCGTCCATGTAAGGCGTGCTGATGAGCACGGCCACGCCCTCGCGCAGCAGGCGGATGAGCAGCTGCCAGAATCCCTGACGCGTCACGGGGTCCACTCCGCCCGTGGGCTCATCCAGCAAGAGGATGCGCGGGCGGTGGACGAGGGCCGCCGCGAGGCCCAACTTCTGCTTCATCCCTCCCGAGAGCATCTCGGCTCGCCGATCGGCAAACTCGCTGAGGCCCACGAAGTCGAGGATCTCCTTCGAGCGCGGCTGCCACTCGGCCTCGGCCAGCCCGCGCACCTCGGCAAAGAAGTGCAGGTTCTCGCGCACCGTAAGCTCGCCGTACAGGCTGAAGCGCTGCGGCAGGTAGCCGATGAGCGCCCGCGCCTGCTCGGTCTGGTGGGCGAGGTCGAACCCGCCCAGCACGGCCCGGCCGGAGTCGGTGCGCAGCGCGCCGCACAGCAGGCGCATGGTGGTGGTCTTACCAGCGCCGTCGGCGCCCACCAGCCCGTATGCTTCGCCCGGCGCCACGCGCAAGCTGATGCCGTCCACGGCCTGGTTGCGGCCGAAGGCCTTGCTCAGGTTCTCGGCGACGATCAGATCCGTCATTTCAAATCGCCTGTGGGTCGCCCGCTTGGTTGCGCATCTCGTGCGCCTACTCCTCGAACACCACCGTGGCCGGCATGCCCGGCTTGAGGCGGCCGCCGGAATCTTGCAGGGCCAGCTCCACTGCAAATACCGTCGTGCGCCGGCCCTCGTCGGTCTGCACGTTGCGCGGCGTGAATTCCGCCTGCTCGGCAATGCGCACGACCGTGGCTCGGAACACATCCGACGGGAACGAATCGACGGTGATCTGGGCTGCCTGGTTGAGATGCAACGTGCCGTAACGGTCCTCCGGAACAAACACGGTCAGCCGCAGATCCGAAAGTTGGCCGATGGCAAAGGCGGCGCTGCCCGGGGTGAGCACCTCGCCCACTTCCACGCTGCGGGTGATGACCACCCCGCCCACCGGCGCGCGGATAACCGTCTTACTCAGTTGGACCTCCAGCACCGCCAGGTCGGCGCGCGCTTGGGCCACAATGTGTCGCGCCTGGGCGGCCGCGGCCTCGGCCTGCTGCACGACCGCAGCCGCCAGCTCCACCTGCAGCGAGCGTTCGCCGGTTTGCAGCTTGGCCACCCGGTCGCGAGCGCCGTCCAGGCGTGCCTGGGCGGCAGCAAGCGCGGCGCGTGCTATGAGGACAGCATCGGCATCCTTGTTGCTCAGCAGGTCATCGTACGCGCTTTGTGCATCCCGCAGCCGCTCGCGTGCGGTTTCGTAGCGGTTGTCGGCGTTATCGAGTAGGTCTTCGTTTTGCCGCGCCAGGTCCGCCCGGTCGCGCACGGCGCGCGCCGCTTCCACTTCGGCGGCACTTAGCAGCAATTCGCGCTCGGCCGCCTCGAGCTGCCCCGCGAGCGGCGCCGCCAGCACGCTCCCCAGGCGCGCGTGCTCCTCATGGAGCGCGGTCTCCGAGGCGGCGGCCTCGGCCTGCGCCGCGCGCAATTCCTCATCGCGCGAGAAATACCAGGCCGGCAGGTTGGAGTCCGGCGGCAGAGCCACGCGCCACTCGACCCCGCGCGCGGAGGCTTCCTGGGCGCGGGCCGTGGTGAGCGCCAGGGCCTGCTGCAGGCGGGCCGAGTCCACCGCCGCCTGAGCCGTGCGCAGCCCGGCCTCGGCCGTCTCGAGGCCGGCCTGGGCGCGCGCCTTCTGCGCCTGCAGCAGCGCGTCATCCAGGCGCAGCAGCACGTCGCCGGCCGCCACCTGCGCCCCCTGCTCCACGTTCACCTCGGCCACGCGCCCAGCCACCTCCGGGCCGACGCGCACCTCGGTCGCCTCGATCGTTCCGGCCACCTGCAGCGGCCCATCCTGCGGGCCAGAGATTCGCGCCAGGTAGATCACCCCGGCAATCACCAGGATGACCAGGAATACCAACGGGATGAAGCGCCGCATCTCGTGAAGTTTCATGTTTACCTCCTCGCTGCCTCACCGGCAGCGGTCAGAAATCCTCACCACAGAGACCACAGAGAACACAGAGTCTTCTTGAGATCAGAGACATTCCGCTTCGCCTGTATGATGACTGTAAGTTGTCCACATATTCTGACGCAGACCTGAGATCAACCCCTGATTCTCTCCGTGATCTCTGTGTTCTCAGTGGTGAATGCTCTCAATCCAATCGCTTGCGGAAGCGCAACGCGGCCGCCCCCATCAACACCAAACCAATGAGGGCGAGGGCCAGGACCTCCGGCATGAGGGCCTCCAGGCCGACGCCCTTCAGAATAACCGACCGAATGATGATCAAATAGTAGCGCAACGGCACCACGTAGGAAACCACGCGCAGCGCCACGGGCATGGCATTCAGCGGGAAGAAGAATCCCGAAAGGAAGATCGTCGGCAGCAGGGTGAACCAGGTCAGCATCATGGCCTCTTGCTGGGTGCGGGCCACAGTGGAGAGGAAGAGGCCGATGCCGAGCGAGCTGACCAGGAAGAGACCGGAGAGCGACATCAATAGGCCGAGGCTGCCGCGGATGGGCACCTTGAACCACCATGTGCCGACCACCAGGATCTCGACCGTGTCGAGGAAAGCAATCAGCACGTAGGGGATGATCTTGCCCAGGATCAACTCCCAGGAGCGGATGGGGGTGACGATCAACTGCTCGATCGTGCCGCGTTCGCGTTCGCGGACAATGGCCGTGGCCGTGAGCATGGAAGTCAGAAGCTGCAAGATCATCCCGATCAGCGCCGGGATCATGAAAAACGCGCTGATCAAATCCGGGTTGTACCAGACGTGGGTGGCCACTTCCACCGGCAGACCCTGCCCGAGCACCAGCCCCTGCTGCGCTAGGCGGTCCACCATGATCTCGGTGGCATGCGCCTGGCCGATCAACTGCGCCGCCGCGAGGCTGGTGGAGGCGGAGTTGGGGTCCGAGCCGTCGAGCACGAAGGTGACGCGTGCCGTCTGGCCTGCCAGGAGCGAGGCGCCGTAATCGGGCGGGATGATCAACCCGGCCCGCGCCTGGCCGCCGTCAATGAGCCCGCGCAACTCGCTTTCCGAATTGGCGTCGAAGGTGAGCTTGAAGTAGTCGGCGGCGCGATAGGCGTCGAGCAGTTGGCGTGCCGCAGGGCTGTGGTCCTGGTCGAAAACAGCCAGCGGCACGTTGCGCACGTCGCTGGTTGCCGTGTAACCGAGCAGGAAGATCTGGATGACCGGAATGGCCAGGGTGATATACAACGTGCGCGGGTCGCGCACGATCTGGATGAACTCCTTGCGGATCAGGGAGAGCAGGCGGCGATTCATGAGCGCGCCTCCGTCGGGCGGGCAATCACCCCGTTCAGGAAGATGTCGATCGTATGGCCGAGCCAGTCCAGGTCATCGTTCCCGCCAATCGCGCGAAAGATGATCTCGGTGAACATATACGAGACCAGCAATCCGAAGAAGGCTCGCACCATGGCGGGCAGCGGCACCGGCCGCAGTTGCGGGCCGAACTCTCTCAGACGCGCGAGCACCTCCGCCAATTGCGGCAGGATGGTTTGGGCGAGGTGCGGGATGTGTCGCGCATCGAACTCGACCATCTCGATGAACATGAGGTGCAGGGTGACGGGCCTCTCGCGCAAGAGGCCCACCATTTTGTCGGCCACGTCGCGCAGGTAGGCTTCGGCCGTGGCACCGCTCGCGGCGCGCAGCGAGGGCAGCACCAGGCTGTAGGGGTTGTAGGCCTCGAGCACCGCCACGTAGATCGCCTCTTTGGAGTC
>JBGOXY010000148.1:0-5802 GCA_041479415.1 Anaerolineae bacterium | reverse complement strand
AGGGAGAGAGTTACTACACGCATCATTCGAGACCGACTGAACAAGCACGTTGATTCGCCAAGCACCAGAGGAGGAGGAACTCCCATGAAGGCACGCCGTATTCTGACTGCGCTCTTTGTGTTCAGCATTCTGCTGGCGGCCTGCGCCACCGCCACACCTGCACCGACAGCAGCACCGGGTGAGCCGACCAAGGCCCCGGCCACCAGCGCTCCGGCGGGCCCGCCGGCAGCCTGCGATACCGATCCGGGCAAGTGCGCCGTGTTCGCCGCCGGTGCGCCAATCAAGATCGGCTTTGCCGGCCCGATGAGCGGCGACGTCTCCGCCTTCGGCATCGATGCCTCGCAGGGCATCGGCATTGCCCTGACAGACGTTGGTAAGTTCGAAGGCCACGCCTTCGAGCAGGTGGCCGAAGACGACCAGGCTTCGCCTGAGGTCGGCGCCGCAGTCGCCCAGCGCTTCGCCTCCAACCCGGCCGTGGTGGCCATCGTTGGCCATCTGTTCTCGGGCGCCACCAACGCGGCCATGCCCATCTATGCCAGCGCCTACCTGCCGATGATGTCGCCCTCGGCCACGCGCATTGACCTGACCCAGCAGGGGAACACGGCCTTCAACCGCGACGTGGGCAACGATAAGGTCCAAGGCGAACTGGCTGCCAATACCGTCTTCAAGAACCTCGGCGTCAAGAAGCTCGCCATCGTCCACGATGGCGGCGCCTATGGCCTGGGGCTCGCCGAGCGCACGCGCGATGTCTTCACCTCGCTGGGTGGGACGGTCGTCGCCTTCCAGGGCATCGAGGTTGGCGGTACCGACTACAGCGCGGTCCTCGCCGACATCGCCTCCAAGGGGCCCGAGGCACTGTTCTTCGGCGGCTACACCGGCGAAGGCGCGGTGATCGCCAACCAGCGCGCAGGCGCTGGCCTGGGCGGCATCCCGTTCATCAGCGATGATGGCATCTACGGGTCGCAGTTCATCGATCTGGCGGGCGCCAACTCCGACAAGGTGTTCTGCACCTCGGCCGGCCGCCCGGCGGCCTCGACCGCGGTGGCAGACTTCGATGCGAAGTACCTGGCCGCCTACGGCGTCCCGACGGGTTCGCTGTCGCCCTACAGTTGGTACAGCTACACCGCGGCGACCGTGTTGGTCGACGCGATCAAGAAGACGGCAATCGTCGGCGGCGATGGCAAGCTCTATGTCCCGCGCGACGCCCTGGTCAAGGCCGTTCGCGCCACCAAGGGCTACAAGGGCCTGATCGGCACGATCACCTGCGACGCGACCGGCGAATGCGGCACCGGCGGGTTTGCGGTGTACCAGGTCCAGAATAAGACTTGGGTCGAGCTCGCTGGAGACTTCAAGCCTTAAAGCACGTGCACGCAAGCATGCGGCTGGTAGGGTGAGGCTGCCTCACCCTACCAGTTTGTTGGGAATCCGATCCGTCGCCGGCAGCCTGCTCACGTCTCATCAAGGCATAGCCCCATGCCCGAGAGCGCAGCACCCGCCCGCATCCGCAAGCGCATCACCCCCTACCAGATCGCTCAGATCGTGATCGGCCTCGGCTTCCTCGCCTTTGTCGCCTGGCGCCTGTATGAAGTGCTCGTCGTTGAGCACACCTACGGCCCCGACACGTGGCTCAAGTTTGCCATCTCCGGACTCATCGTCGGAAGCGTCTACGCCCTCATCACCATCGGTTACACCCTGGTCTACGCCATCCTGCGCATGATCAACTTCGCGCACAGCGAAGTGTTCATGGTGGGCGCCTTCGCCGGATTCTTCGTTTTCGAAGCCCTCAAATCTCTCCCGGTCGGCACCGGCGGGCATCCATTTATTGAGGTCTATCCCATCCCTTCGATCATCCTGGGTTTTGCGGCGGGCATTGTCACCTCAATGGTCACCGGTGTGGCCTTGGAGCGAATCGCCTACCGCCCGCTGCGCGGGGCTCCGCGCCTCGTGCCGCTCATCAGCGCGGTCGGCGCCTCGATCTTCTTGCAGAATGCAGCTCAATTGATGTTCGGCCCGCAGCGCCGGACTTTTGTCAACCTGCCGGCCCTCGACCGCAACCTGGGATGGACCCTGACCGTGGGCGGCAAGCCGGTCCTCATCACCTACACCGGCGTATTCACCTTTATCCTAGCCATCGTGCTACTGGTCTCGCTGTACCTCATCGTGCAGCGCACGCGCCTGGGGCGCGCCATGCGCGCCGTCTCTGAAAATAAGCAGACCGCGGCCCTCATGGGCATCGACGTCGACAGTGTCATCTCGCAAACCTTCGCCATCAGCGGCGTCCTGGCAGGCGCCGCGGGCGTGATGTGGGGAATCCACTACGGGCAGATACATGCCTACGTCGGCTTCATCCCCGGCATCAAGGCCTTTACCGCGGCGGTGTTGGGGGGCATCGGCAATATCCCCGGCGCCATGCTCGGCGCTATGACTCTGGGACTCATCGAATCCCTCGGTCCGGGCGGCCTGGGGATGGACTTCCAACTCAAAGATGTGATTGCGTTTTCCATCCTGGTCCTGGTCCTCATCTTCCGCCCCTCGGGCATCCTGGGCGAAGTACTGAGCGAGGAGAAACTATGATCGCCTCCGACATTCGCCAGGGGCTTCGCACCGGAATGTTGCTTGCGATCGTGGTGGTATTCCTCTTCCTCATCGGCGCCACCAGCACGCTGGCCGACATTCTCGCCGGCGCGCTGAAACTGGGCCGCGCTGTCAGCTTGCAGACCGTGTTGGCCCTGCTGGCGCTGTGGCTGGGGTCGCAAGCCGCCAAGGTCTCCATCGAGGAGAAACGACCGCGCTGGATCAACACCCTGCTTCGGGCGGCGGTGGCCGGTCTGTCGGCCGGGCTGGTGATCGGCCTCACCACGCTGGTTTTCCTGCGACTGCACGAGTCGGGCATCAACTTGCGAACGTACCTTTACCAGCTTTCGCCCGATTCGCTCGATCTGTGGTCGCTCGGGCGCTCGGCTGAGGGTGCGGCCGTCTTCCATTTCCTCCTTCCTCTGGTGGGCTGCCTGCTCGGCGCCGTGCTAGCGCGAGGCTTCCGCGAAGCCCCGTGGCGAAGTGCCACGGGCCGGCGCGTGGGGGCGCTGCGCGAATCGATCACGCGGCCGCTGGCCAGCGCAGCCCGCACACGCTGGGGTCGCATCCTCCTATACGCCGCCCTCGGCGCCGTGCTCATTCTGCTGCCGCTGCGCCTCAACAACTACTGGAACTTCACTCTGGGCACCGTGGGTATCTATGTGCTCATGGGTTTGGGCCTGAACATCGTGGTTGGTCTGGCGGGGTTGCTCGACCTGGGCTATGTTGTGTTCTTTGCGGTCGGGTCTTACACGATCGGGCTGCTCACCGCGCCCACGCCTCACCACCTGATGTGGGATTTCTGGATCGTCCTGCCCATCGCGATCTTTCTGGCCGCCATCATCGGGGTCCTGCTCGGGGTCCCGGTGCTCCGGCTGCGCGGCGACTACCTGGCCATCGTCACCCTGGGGTTCGGCGAGATTATCCGCGTGCTGCTCAAAGCCGAAGCCCTGTCCTCCTTCTCCAACGGCCCGCGCGGCATCCCCTCCATCGGCCAACCCGCCTTCTTCGGGCTGCCGTTCAACAGCAGCGCCGACTTCATGTACATGATCATCTTCAGCGTACTGCTGGTGATCTTCCTGACCAACCGCCTGCAGAACTCACGCGTGGGGCGTGCCTGGATTGCCATCCGCGAGGACGAAACGGTGGCGCGGGCCATGGGCATCAACACGCTGACCTCCAAGCTCCTGGCCTTCGGCATCGGGGCCGCGTTCGCCGGGTTGGGCGGCGTGCTCTTCGCATCGCGCTCCCAGTTCACCGGTCCCGACGACTTCAACCTGATGGTGTCGATCAACGTGCTGGCCGTGGTCATCGTGGGCGGCATGGGCAGCATTCCGGGCGTGATTGCGGGCGCCTTCGTGCTCAAGGGGCTGCCGGAGGTGCTGCGCGAGCTGGATGCCTACCGCATTCTGTCCTTCGGCGCACTGCTCGTGGCGATGATGGTTCTCCGCCCGGAGGGCCTCATCCCCTCCACCCGCAGGCGCCTGGAAATGCAGCAGGCTCGCGCGGCCGTGTCGCCGCCCGCCACGCCTGTCTCTCCCCCGGGCCCAGGAGGGACAGCATGAACGGCCTGCTCAACATCCGTCAGCTCACCAAGCATTTTGGCGGCCTGCTGGCCGTCGACCGCCTCGACCTGGTCATTCCGGAAAAGTCCATCGTCAGCGTGATCGGGCCGAATGGGGCGGGCAAGACCACGCTCTTCAATTGCATCACCGGGTTCTACGACATCGACTCCGGAGAGATGGAATTCGCCGGCGAGCTGCTCAACGGCCTTACGCCGGACGCGGTTGTTCGGCTGGGCATTGCCCGTACCTACCAGAACATACGCTCCTTCCCGAACATGTCGGCCGTCGAGAACGTACTGGTGGGTATGCACAGCCACCTGCGCACGGGAGCACTGGGCGCTGCGCTGCACCTGCCGGGCGCGGTGCGGGAAGAATCCGAAGCGCTGGGCAAAGCCCTCTCACTCCTGGAATACGTCGGCTTGAAGGGCAAGGCCGACACGCTCGCACGCAACATGCCCTATGGTGAACAGCGCCGCCTCGAAATCGCCCGCGCGCTGGCCAGCCAGCCCAGGCTGATATTGCTCGACGAACCCACCGCGGGAATGAATCCGCGAGAGACGAGTGAAACGACGTCGCTCGTCAAGCGATTGCGCGATGATCTGGGCATCACGGTCTTGCTCATTGAGCACGACATGCGCGTCGTGATGGGAATTTCCGAGCGTGTGTCGGTCCTGGATTATGGCGTGAAGATATCGGAGGGGACGCCGCAAGAGGTCCAGCACGATCGTCGAGTCGTCGAAGCCTACCTGGGTCGCGGGGCGGCAGCCGGCCTCGAGTCTCCAGCCAGCGCGTGAACGGCGAGGAGCCCGCGATGCCCCTTTTGGAAGTCCGCGACGTCCACACCTACTACGGCAATATCCAAGCCCTCAAAGGCGTGTCGCTCACGGTCGAGAAGGGTGAGATCGTCACCCTGATTGGCGGCAATGGCGCGGGCAAGACGACTACCTTGCGCACGATTTGCGGCTTGCTCAAGCCTCGTTCGGGAAGCGTCGTGTTGGACGGGAAGGACTTGGCCCGCACCAAGGCCCACGAGATCGTCAACCTGGGTGTGGCCATGGTCCCCGAAGGACGAGGCGTGTTCTCGCGCCTGACGGTGGCCGAGAATCTGGACCTGGGGGCTTACACCCGCTCCGACCGCGGCGCCATCCGCCAGGATTTGGACATGGTGCTGCGCCTGTTCCCTCGACTCAAGGAACGCTTTCGCCAGATCGCCGGCACGCTCTCGGGCGGAGAGCAGCAAATGCTGGCCACCGGGCGGGCTCTCATGGCTCACCCGCGATTGCTGCTGATGGATGAACCCTCGATGGGCTTGGCGCCCATCCTGGTCGAGAGCATCTTCGACACATTGCGCGAGGTGAACCGTGAGGGGACAACCATCCTGCTCGTCGAGCAGAATGCGCACATGGCCCTTCAAATTGCCAACCGCGGCTACGTGCTGCAGACCGGCCAGATCGCCTTGGCCAAATCGGCAGAAGAGTTGCAGCGCGACCCGATGGTGCGCAAGGTCTACCTCGGGATCGACTAGCCACCCCGCAGGCGGCCGGACGACCCCCGCGAGGGTGGTCGAGGGCTGTGCCCCTGATTGATGTGAGTTCAACCCGCGGGCACCCATAGCCCCGCGCTACGGCTCCCCGCTGTGCACCATCGGCGGGGAGCCTGCTTT
>JBGOXY010000147.1:0-5891 GCA_041479415.1 Anaerolineae bacterium | reverse complement strand
CCTGGAGTCCCGCTACGAGCACGCGGGAATGACGGTCACGATCACGAGGCCCGCGAAGAAAAGGGGATTCCACTGCAGCGTCGATCGTGCGCGGCAACTGAGCGCATGCCGCGCGCTCGCGGTCAACCGTAAGGCCTGCTATGCCCTCTGCAGGCTGGTTTTATCCGTGTCCCGCTAGGCGCCGTACTTCGCCAGACGGTTGGCATGTGCCATCATCAGCGTCATGATCTCGCTGGCGGCAAATGTCCCCAGGCCGCCGCGCATGCAGGCGCGCTCGCCGAAGGTCGTTTCTTCATCCGCGCGAACTGTGGCCGGCGCCCATAGCAGCACCGGGCACGGATGGAACGAGTGGGTCTTCATCACCGCCGGGGTCGAGTGATCGCCGGTGACCACCAGCACATCCGGGGCGAGTTGCAGCAACGCCGGCAGCGCCTGGTCTACCGCCTCGATCGCTTTCACCTTGGCCTCGAAGTTGCCGTCTTCGCCGCGCGAGTCCGTCGGCTTGATGTGAACGAAGAAGTAGTCGAAGTCTTTCCAGACGCGGGTCACCGCGGCGAACTCGTCGCCCGCTGCGTCTCCCTCGAATGTGATCGTCGTCATGCCCACCAGTTTGGCCACGCCGCGGTACATTGGATACACCGCGACGCAAGCCGGGCGCACTTTGAAGATGTCGCCGAACTTCGGCAGACGCGGGTCGCCCGAGAAGCCGCGCAGAGTGATCATGTTGGCCGGCCGGTCGTCGGCGAGCAGCTTGTGCGCCTCCGCGATCCACTGGTTGAACAATTCCGCCGTGCGCGCGGCCTGCGCTTCCAGCGCGCGCACCGGCAGCGGTGCCGCGCCGGTGCGCTGCGGGTCGGTCTCCGAAAGCTCCGCCGAGAGGCCTTGGCCGCGGAAGACAACGACGAAGCGATGCTCCTTGACAGGGCGCACTTCCATCGTCACCCCGGGCAGGCGGATCGTGGCCAGCTTCTCGACCAGCGGGCGGGCCGCCTCGGTGGCGATGCGCCCGGCGCGCCGGTCGCTGATCAGGCCGGCCGGATCCACGGTGCAGAAGTTACCGCGTGCCGCAACGTCCTTTTCGCCCACCTCGACGCCGATGCCGAAGGCCTCCAGCACGCCACGCCCGATATCAAAGCGCAACGGATCGTATCCAAAGAGGCTGAGATGCCCCGGGCCCGATCCGGGTGTGATGCCGTAGCCCACGGGCAAGGATTGGCCGAGGGTGCCTTCGCGCGCCAGACGATTGAGATTGGGCCGCGCGGCGGCCTCCAGTTCGGTCGGGCCGCCCAGGGTCTGCGGCAGGCCTCCCAGCCCATCCAGCACCAGAAGAACCATCTTGGTCTTTGCGTCTTGCGCGAGGTCCTGCATCAAGCGAAAGTCGGCCACTGCGGTGTGCCTCCTGGACGAAAGAGGAATCAATCCTTGAGATGGGTCAGGTCGAGAAAGTCGACAGGGTCTGTGCTCTCGAATGCGTTTGCAGTCGGCATTCCCATCGCTTGCGAATTATACAGCGACCCACATCGCCGAACATCTCATCTCCACCAAAAGTCTCCGGTTTGCCCCATGACTCATTGACGACCTGTGCCTTTCCTGTTAATATCCAACGGGTATGTAAGCATGAATGATGTCGCAAGTTCACTCTGGCGGCGCGCCCGAAGCGCGCTGCGGGCGCTGCGAGCCTGGCTCGCGCCCGGTATCGGTGTCAAGCGCTGGATCCTGGTCCTCGTCCTGGGAACACTGCTTGTCGGGTTAGGACTCTCCGTCTTCCTGATCGAGCTCAATCGTTCGAATCCCAACTCACTCTTGCTCTATTGGCTGACGCTGCGCTTCCTCGACCGTTCGATTCGCGCGGTGGTGCTGATCGCGGGCGGCGGAGCGGCGGTCGGGTTGTCGGTCCTCGCGCTCAGCCGCGCGCTGCTGGCGCCGTTCCAGGTGGCGGGGCGCCCGGCGGCAGAGGCTATGGCGGCCTTTCGCCGGCGCGAACGCGGTCCGCGCATCGCGGCGGTCGGCGGCGGCACCGGGCTTTCCACGTTGTTGCGCGGGCTCAAGCACCACTCGGCCAATATCACCGCGATCGTGACGGTGGCCGACGACGGAGGGTCATCCGGCCGCTTGCGTCGCTCGTTGGGCATTCCGCCCCCGGGCGACCTGCGCAACTGCTTGGCGGCCCTCTCCGACGACGAATCGTTGCTCACCCAGCTCTTTCAGTACCGCTTCGCCGAAGGCGGAGGCCTCGACGGGCACTCCTTCGGCAACCTGTTTGTGAGCGCGCTGGCCGGCGTGACCGGCAACTTCGAGAAGGGGTTGCTCGAAGCCGGGCGGGTGCTTTCGATCCGCGGGCAGGTGATGCCTTCCACGTTGCGCAATGTGACTCTTGTGGGTGAACTGGTCGATGCGGCCACCAGCGGGCTGAAGCGCGTCGAGGGCGAGAGCGAGATCGTGGCGATGCCGGGCGCCATTTGGCGGGTGGCCCTCAATCCGGAGGATGTGCCCGCCTACCCTGGCGCGGTGCAGGCCATCCTGGGTGCCGATATGGTGGTCGTCGGCCCAGGCAGCTTGTTCACCAGTGTCATTCCGAACTTGCTCATCCGCGAGATTCGCGAGGCCTTGCGTGCCACCACCGCGCTGCGCGTTTATGTGTGCAACCTGGCGACGCAGCCCGGGGAGACCGATGGCTTTAGCGTCGACGACCATCTCATGGCCCTCGAACGACATTTCGGTCCCAGCCCCTTCGATATGATTCTGGTAAACTCGAACACATCATTCCCGCTTCCCGAGGGCGTCGCCTGGGTGAGCGGAACGACTGCAGAAGTACGCGGTCAGGTGCGGGTTTTGGATTTGGCGGATACGCGCCTGCCCGGGCATCACCACCCCGAGAAGCTTGCGGCGGCGCTGCTGGCGGTCTTGAGTTCCCGCCGCGCGCCGCTGCGTCTGTGACGAGTCAAAATCCCTTCCATTTAGGAGGTTCGACATGGCAATCCGAGTAGCAATCAATGGTTTCGGCCGCGTGGGGCGACAGGTGCTCAAGGCAATGATCGAGCGCTACCCGCGTGAGCTGGAAGTGGTGGCGCTCAACGACCTGTTCGACGCCAAGACCAATGCCCATCTGTTCAAGTACGACTCGAACTATGGCATCTACGGCGGTTCGGTTGAGGTCAAAGATGGCGACCTGGTCGTAGACGGCAAGAAGATCAAGGTCTTCATCGAGAAGGATCCTGCCAAGCTGCCCTGGAAAGACCTGGGCGTGTCGCTGGTCATCGAATCCTCGGGCGTTTTCACCGATGCGCTGCCCGACACGGCCAAGGGCAAGGCCGGCGCCAACGTGCACATACTGAGCGGTGGGGCGAAGAAGGTCATCATCACCGCCCCGGCCAAGAACGAGGACCTGACCGTGGTGCTGGGCGTGAACGGCGAGATGTACGACCCCGCCAAGCATCACATTGTGTCGAATGCCTCGTGCACCACCAACTGCCTGGCGCCCGCGGCCAAGGTGGTCCACGACCTGGTGAAGATTCGCCGCGGCCTGATGACGACGGTCCACGCCTACACCAACGACCAACGCATCCTCGATCTGGCGCACAAGGACCTGCGCCGCGCGCGCGCGGCCGGGCTCAACATCATCCCCACCACCACCGGCGCGGCCAAGGCGCTGGCCAAGGTCATCCCTGATCTGAAGGGCAAGTTCGACGGCTTCTCGTTGCGCGTCCCGACCGCGACTGTTTCGGTGGTGGACTTTGTGGCGGAGGTCGAGAAGGAAACGTCGGTGGAGGCGCTCAATGCGGCCTTCCTGGCGGCGGCCGAAGGCCCGATGAAGGGCTACCTCGGCCTCACCATGGAGCCGCTGGTGTCGATCGACTTCAAGGGCGATGCGCGCTCGTCGATTGTGGACGGCCTTTCGACGATGGTCCTGGGCGGAACGATGGTCAAGGTCATCGCCTGGTACGACAATGAGTGGGCCTACTCGTGCCGCACCGCCGACCTGGCGGCGATCATGGCCAAGAAGCTCTAAGCGCGAGGCCGCCATGAACAAGAAAACCGTTCGCGACGTCCAAGTCTCGGGCTGGCACGTCCTGGTGCGGGTGGATTTCAACGTCCCCATCAAGGACGGCAAAGTCACCGACGACACGCGCATCCGCGCCTCACTGCCCACCCTGAAGTATCTGATCGATCAGGGCGCGATGGTGATCCTGTGCTCGCACCTGGGCCGGCCCAAGGGTGTAGATCCTGCTTTCAGCCTGGCGCCCGTGGCCGCGCACCTGGCCACGCTCATCGGCAAGCCGGTCGCGTTCGCCAGCGACTGCGTGGGCCCGGCAGCCGAAGAAGGCGTGGCCGCACTCAAGCCGGGTGAAGTGGTGCTGCTCGAGAACACGCGCTTCCACCCGGAGGAGGAGAAGAACGACCCGGCCTTCTCGCAGCGCCTGGCCATCCTGGGCAAGCTGTTCGTCAACGATGCCTTTGGCTCGGCCCACCGCGCGCACGCCTCCACCGAGGGCGTGGCCCGCTACCTGCCGGCGGTATCCGGTTTCCTGATGGAAAAGGAAATCGAATACCTCGACAAGGCAGCCAACGCCCCCGAGCACCCGTATGTGGTGATCCTGGGTGGGGCCAAGATCAGTGACAAGATCGGCGTCATCGCAAACCTGCTCGCCAAGTGCGATAAGATGCTCATCGGCGGCGGCATGGCCAACACGTTCCTCGCGGCCAAGGGCATCGCCATGGGCGATTCACTCGTGGAAGCGGGCAGCGTGGAGGCCGCCAAGAAGATCCTGGCCGGCGCCGGCAGCAAGATCATCTTGCCCGAAGACCTGGTCATCGCCGACAAGGCCGAGGCCGGGGCGCAGGTGAAGGAGATGGCCGTGGGCACCGTTCCGGCCGGATGGCGCGCGCTGGATATCGGGCCGAAGACAGCCAAGCGTTACGCCGAGGCGCTGCGCGGCGCCAAGCTCATCGTGTGGAACGGCCCGATGGGCATGTTCGAAGTGCCGCCGTTCGATCAGGGGACCACTATGCTGGCGCAGGCGGTGGCCGCCTCGGGCGCCACCTCCATCGTCGGCGGAGGCGACTCGGTCGCGGCGATCAACCGCGCCGGCCTGGCGGACAAGATCACGCACATCTCCACCGGCGGCGGAGCCTCGCTCGAGTTCCTCGAAGGGAAGAAACTTCCCGGCGTGGTTATCTTGCAGGACCGTTAGGTTCGCCCAGATCAAGAGGGCGCCCGTCACCGGGCGCCCTCTTTTGTATCCAACGGGAGGGTGCATGCCTTTCGCAGCGGGAGAGACGGTCGGCCCGTACCGCGTCATCGAGCAGCTTGGCCAAGGGGGCATGGCCACGGTCTACAAGGCCTACCACCCGGCCCTCGAGCGTTACGTGGCGCTCAAAGTGCTGCATCCGGCCTTCCGTGAGGATGCCAGCTTCCTCATGCGCTTCCAGCGCGAAGCCAAAGTCATCGCCAAGCTCGAGCATCCGCACATCGTCCCCATTTACGACTATGCCGAGCACATGGGGCAGCCGTACCTGGTGATGAAGTTCATCGAAGGCGAGACCCTCAAGGCGCGCCTGGCGCGCGGGCCGCTTGCCCCGGACGAGGCGCTGCACATCCTGAAGGCCGTGGGCGCGGCTCTCTCGCATGCTCATCGCCAGGGAATCCTGCACCGCGACATCAAGCCCTCCAACATCCTGCTCACCCCGAACGGCGAGGTTTACCTGGCGGACTTTGGCCTGGCGCGCATCGCCGAACTCGGCGCCACGACGCTCTCGGCCGACATGCTGCTCGGGACGCCGCATTACATTTCGCCCGAGCAAGGCCAGGGGCGCCGCGACCTGGACGCCGGAACCGATATCTATTCTCTGGGCGTCGTGCTGTACGAGATCGTCGTCGGCCGCGTGCCTTT
>JBGOXY010000146.1:0-5893 GCA_041479415.1 Anaerolineae bacterium | reverse complement strand
GGTCGAGTGGCAAGGCTACGGCCGCGTCGACCCGATCGCCCTGTGGGGATCGCTGACCATCTTCATCCTGGTCATACTGCGCGAGGGCGTCTCGGCCGGACAGGCAGAGCTGCGGGGTTATGCCGTGCTGGTGCAGCACATCTCTGACCCGGCTTTCATCTGCGACGAGAACGGGCGAGTGATTCTTGCCAACCCGGCCCTGGGCCGCGCCCTGGGAGGCGCCGTTCCCGGTGCGCTGGCCGACGTGATTCTGCGGCCGGGCGCCCTGACGGAAGCGGCCACCTTGCGCGCGCCTCTCCCGCCCGTGCTGCTGCAGAACGCGCTGGAGCGGGGCTGGGAAGGGGAGGTGTGGATTCGCCCTGCGGGTATCGGCGAGGCCGCCGGGTTCCCGGCTTGGCTCACGCTGCGCCCGCTGCCGCACGGCGAGGGGGAGGCCCGCCGGCTGGCCGGGCTGCTGCACGACCTGACCCCCCAACGCCTGCACGAGCGGGAACTGCGCGAGGCCTACGAGCAGGCCGAGCAGGCACGCCAGGCGCTGGTGGCGCTCAGCTCTACGCTCGAGCAGCGCGTGCGCGAGAAGACCACCGATCTCTCGCAAGCCCTGACCCAACTCGAGGAACAAAACCGCGCGCTGCGCAGCCTGGATCAGCTGAAGTCGGAATTCGTCGCCCTCACCTCGCATGAGTTGCGCACGCCGCTCTCCTCGATCCGCGCCGGGCTGGAGCTCATGTTGAGCGACCCGACGCCCGTGCCCGATACCGCGCGCACCATGCTCGACCTGGTGCATCGCGAAACGCAGCGCCTGGGGCGCTTCGTCGAGAGCATCCTCAACCTCTCGGCGCTGGAGGCCGGCCGGCTGCCACTCCAGCTTGCGCCGACGAACCTGGCCCAGTGCGTGGAGGGCGTGCGCGCCTCGCTGGCCGCCAGCCACGGCGGCAGCGCGAGCCCGGCGCTCGAGCGCCTGGAGGTGAGCCTGCCGCCGGATCTGCCCGAGCTGTGGGCCGACGACCAGATGCTCGGGAGCGTCCTCTTCCATTTGGTGGATAATGCCATCAAGTACGCGCCGCAGGCCCCCATTCGCCTCACCGCCCGGGCGCAGGACCAGCACGTAGAAATCTTCGTCGCCGACCTCGGCCCGGGCGTGCCACCCGATGCCCAAGGGCGTCTCTTGCAGATGTTCTCTCGCCTGGAGAGCGCCGATGCGCCGCGCGTTGCAGGCTACGGCCTGGGTCTGTATGTCTCGCGCCGTTTCGTGGAGGCCATGGGCGGCGAGATCGCCGTGGACTCGACTCCCGGGCAGGGGATGACCGTGCGCGTGCGCCTGCCAGTCGTGAGGGAGAGCGAATGACAAGCCGCGTGCTGATCGTTGACGATGACGAGTCGCTGCGCGCCGTTCTGACTCAGTTTCTCGAACGCGAGGGCTATGCGGTGACCTCTGCCGCCACCGGGCCCGAAGCGTTGCGCACCTTCTACCGCGAGCGGCCCCAGGCGGTCCTCCTGGATCTCATGCTGCCCGGCATGGACGGCTGGGAAGTGTGCGCGCGGCTGCGCGAACTGTCGGACGTGCCGATCATCATGCTCAGCGCACGCACCGCGCAAACCGACAAGCTGCGCGGCTTCCGCCTGGGCGTGGACGATTACATTTCCAAACCCTTCAGCCTGGCGGAACTGGCCGCCCGCCTGCAGGCCGTGCTGGTTCGCACCGAACGCACGCGCCGTGAGCCGCGCACGACCTGGGCCTGGCAGGATTTGGTGGTGGACGTGGACCGGCGCCAGGTGCGGCGCGCCGGGCAGGTGCTGGATCTCACACCCACCGAATTCCGCTTGCTGCTTGCGCTCATCCAGCGCCAGGGGGCGCTCGTCTCCGAGGATGAATTGCGCGAGGAGTTGTGGGGCCGCGAGCGGGCGGTGGATGCCTCCGCCTTGCGCCGCTACATCTGGCTCCTGCGGCGCAAGGTCGAGGAGGATCCGGCCCACCCCAAGCGTGTGGTGGCCGTGCGCGGTGAGGGCTACCGCCTGGGCACGGGGCCCCTCGCGCCACCGCCCGAAGACCCCGGCCCAGATCCCCAACCCTAGCCCGCGCGGCTCCGCCCCACGCAAACGAAAGTCTAACGCGGCGATAATGCGGCTCCGATAGCCTGCGAGTATCCTCCCAGATACGTATCGTTATCAGATGCTCAGGATTCTCTGGAGGGTGACCCATGAATAGCGTTTATGCTTTGCAGTACGCTCCGACCGCCGGCCTGCGCCGCTGGAACTGGCGCTGGACCGAACCGAGCGACCTGGCCTATCAGCCGGTGTCGGTGGATGTTCACGACGACGGCGAGGCCTTCGTTATCTCGGCGCTCATGCCCGGTGTCGCGGCGGATGATCTCAAGATCGAAATCGAGGGTGATACAATCTCACTGCGCGGCGAGATCAAGGCCGACAAGGCCGAGGCCGAAGTCCTGTTGCGCGAGCGCTTCGTCGGCAAGGTTGGCCGCACGCTGACGATGCCCACGGCTCTCGACTCGGAACACACCGAGGCCTCGCTGGAGGCCGGCGTGCTCACCCTGCGCGTGCCCAAGGCCGCGACGGCGCGGCGCAAGGTTATCCCCGTCAAGGGTTCGTAAGCATCACCGGAGGCGGGGAAGCTACCCCCTGGTGCATCGCACGGGCCGGCCGTACACGCCGGCCCGTGCCTTGTGTTCCGGGTGCCCGCCGCCGCTGGAGGCTGAGTGATCCCTCTGCGCGATAACGTCCGCCCGCGTTCCTTCCCGTGGATGACCTGGCTCATCATTCTCTCGAACGCGGCGGTGTTCGTGGTCGAACTGGGGCTGACCCCGCGCGGACTGTCCCGATTCTTCCTGACGTACGGGCTCGTTCCGGCCGGGGTCAACTTGCGCGAGGCCGGCACGTGGGCACCGCTCGTGACCTCCATGTTCGTCCACGGCGGTTGGTTGCACATCCTCAGCAACATGTGGGCTCTGCTCATCTTCGGCGACAACGTCGAGGACCGTCTGGGCCCATTGCGCTACCTGGCCTTCTACCTCTTGGCCGGGTCGGTGGCGGGCCTCCTGAACGTCTGGCTCACGCCGACCTCCGCCGTGCCGATGGTCGGCGCGAGCGGGGCCATCGCCGGGGTGCTGGGCGCATACTTCCTGCTCTACCCGCAGGGCAAGGTGCTGACCCTGGTGCCAATCTTCCTGCTTCCCTGGCTGATCGAGATCCCCTCCGTCATTTACCTGGGCTTCTGGTTCGTCTCGCAGTTCTTCAACGGGATGGCCTCCCTGGGGGGCGGCGGCCTGTTGAGTGACGTGGCCTGGTGGGCGCACATCGGCGGGTTCCTGGCTGGCATCCTCATGGTGCTCATCCTGCGCCCCGGCGCCACCCGCATGCCGCACAACGATCTCCCGCTGGAGGGGGTGATCCCCCCGCCCGACAACCCGCCGCTCTAGAACCGGCGGTCCGCACCTGTGCTACAATCGCGCCGTGGTCCACCACCACCTGCGTCGAGGGCATGGCCAGAGGGGGCCGATCGGGGTTCCTTCATCCATCCCTCGGCCCGGCGGCCGCAGACCCTCTCCACGCGCCGCATTGGCTCACGATCGCCTGCTCGCCCGTCTCATGCCCAGTTTGCATCCCACCCGCCTCTCGGCCTGCCTCCTCCAGCGCCCGGCCGCCAGCCGAGGCATCGAGGTCACGCTCGCATGATTCCCGTCGATCGCGCGCACTTGGAGGTTGTGGCCGCCACCCATCCCGGTGAAGTGCGGGCCACGAATGAGGACCGCTTTGCCGTCGGCACCTATCAGTTGAGCGCCGAGGACAGCACCCTGTGCACGCTGGCCATTTTGTGCGACGGCATCGGCGGGCACGCCGCGGGCGAGGTGGCGGCTCAGATCATCGTCGACCAATTCGTCCTGCAGGCCGCCAGTTTCTCCGGTCGCGACCCAACCCTCGAGGTCAGTACGGCGCTGGTGCGCGCCGGGCGGGCGGTGTACGCCCGTGCCCGCACCGATGCGGCGCTGTTCGGCATGGGCGCCACGGCGGCCACGGCCTGGGTCATTGGCCACCGCCTGTACACAGCGACCATCGGCGACAGCCGCATCTACCTCTTGCGCGCGGACGGCATACGCCAGATCAGCGTCGACCACACTTATGTTCAGGAAGCGGTGGAGCGCGGAACCCTCACGCCTGAGGAGGCCCGCACCCATCCGTATGCCCACGTCCTGCGGCGCCACCTGGGCGGCGAGCGAGACCCGTTGCCCGACCTGCGCATCCGCCTGTCGGCCTACGAAGATGACGCTGTGTCCATCGCGCACCAGGGTCTGCCCTTAGCCGCTGGGGAAATCGCCTTGATGTGTACCGATGGGTTGAGCGACCTGGTGCCGGCCAATGAAATCGGCGATGTCCTGCTGGCCCGCCAGCTGCCGCAGGCCGTCGCCCAGCTCATCGACCTGGCCCGCTCGCGCGGCGGGCACGACAACATCACGATCATCGCCATGCACCATCCCTAAACCGATCCCGGCGGCCTCGCACACGGCCAACCAGGACGAGGGCACAGCCTGCCTTACGCGTGCGCGTCGGCGGGCGGCATGCGCACGACCGGCCGCGCACGACACAGGCTGCCGTGGAGGGCGGGCGCCGCCTGGCACGCTTTGCGCCATGGGTGGCCGCACATCCTTCAAGACGTACTTCGGAACGGCTCTCCGACACGCCAGCCCTACTGAAAGAAGGGGCTGCCCCCCAAGGGCAGCCCCGTTCGTTTCTCTGAAAGGAGACCCGGCCGCGGTTCAGGGCACATCGATGCGCAGCAGACGGTCGCGCCCCGAGAAATCCTTGTGAATGGAATGCTGGGCACGGGGGAAGGCGCGTTGCGCCAGGTCCAACGCCGCCCGGCTGTGGCTCTCCTCGATTTCGAGGAGCAGGGCCCCGCCCGGGTTCATGCGCGCCCGAGCTTGCGCGAGCATGCGGCGGATGAGGTCCAGCCCATCGGGTCCGCCATCGAGAGCCTGCGACGGCTCGTGCCGTGCCACGGCCAGGTCGGCCAGGGCACGGGTCGGGATGTAGGGCAGGTTGGCGCACACCAGGTCCAGACCGCGTGCGAGGGCCGCGATCAAGTCCGTTCGGATAAAGCGAATACGCTCAGCCACGCCGTGGCGCTGGGCATTGGCCTGCGCCACGCGGAGGGCGCCCGGGGCTATCTCGGTCGCAACGAGGGACAGGCGCGGGGCATTCACCGCCAGGGCGACGGCGATGCACCCCGAGCCGGTGCCCACATCCGCCACGCGCAGCCGCTCAGGCGGGATGCGCACCGCAAGTATCGCGCGCGCTTCATCCACCAGCAGTTCGGTTTCGGGGCGAGGAACGAGCACCTGAGGCGAGACGGTGAAGGGCAGGCCGTAGAACTCCTGCTCTCCGGTGAGGTAAGCCAGCGGCTCGCCCGCCACCAGACGCGCGATCTGCTCGGCGTAATCTACAGCGGCAGAGGCCGCCAGGGCTGTCTCGGGGTGGGCCAGGAGCCACGCGCGCGTAACACCCAACTGGCGCGCGAGCACCACCTGGGCCGCAAGCGGGGTCGTCTCGCTCTCGAGATGAGCCGCGCGCCCCCACGCGAGCGCCGCGGCGATGGTCGTGAATTCTGGCATAGCGGGAGAAAGGATCAGGCGGCCAGGCCGGACGCCTGCAGCCGCTCGGCGTCCTCCTGCAGCACCAACGCGTCAATGAAATCGTCTATCTCGCCCTGCAGCACCGCCTCCATGTTGAAGAGCGATTGGCCAAGCCGGTGGTCGGTCACGCGCGACTGCGGGAAGTTGAAGGTGCGGATTTTCTCGGAGCGTTCGCCGCTCCCCACCTGCGCCCGGCGCGAGGCCTCGATCTCCGTGCGGCGCTTGTTCTCCTCGATCGCAAAGAG
>JBGOXY010000145.1:0-5912 GCA_041479415.1 Anaerolineae bacterium | reverse complement strand
CATGAACATGTGATGGCCCCAAACCATAAAGCCCAGAGCTCCGATGGACATGATGGCGTAGACCATCGCCTTATAACCAAAGATCGGCTTGCGCGCGAAGGTGGAAAGCAACTGCGAAGCCAGCCCCATGGCCGGCAGGATCAGGATGTACACCTCCGGGTGGCCGAAGAACCAGAACAGGTGCTGCCACAACAGCGCATCGCCGCCTTGGGCCACGTTGTAAAAGTGCGTGCCCAGCTGCCGATCGAGCAGCAAGAGCAGGATGGCCACGGTCAACGAGGGCAGCGCGAACACCGCGATCATCGACGTCACCAGCATCGTCCAGGCGAACATCGGCATGCGGTTGAGGCTCATGCCCGGTGCGCGCAATTGCAGGATGGTCACGATGAAGTTGATCGAGCCGAGCGTGGTCGAGAGGCCCAGCAGCAGCACCCCCAGAATCCAGAAATCGACGCCCGTGCCGGGCGAGAAGGCGCGTTCGGTGAGCGGCGCGTAAGCGAACCAGCCGGTGGAGGGCGCGCCGCCGAAGACAAAGCTCGAATTCATGAGCAGCCCGGCGAAGAGGAACACCCAATACGAAAGAGCGTTGAGCTTGGGGAAGGCCACATCCCGCGCCCCGAGCATGAGCGGGATCAGGTAGTTGCCGAACCCCGCCGCCAACGGCATGACGCCGAGGAAGATCATGGTCGTGCCGTGCATGGTGAAGATCTGGTTGTAGATGTCCGGGCCGAGCAGTGTCTCGCCCGGGCGCGCGAGCTGCAGGCGGATGAGCAGCGCCTCCAGCCCACCCAGCAAGAAGAACAGCAGCCCGCTGCCCAGGTACAAGAGGCCGATGCGCTTGTGATCGACGGTCGAGAGCCAGCCCAGGAGCCCCGGCCGTCCAGGACTGGCCGGGGTCGGGCGTGCGTGGGTCAGGGCGTGTGCGTCTGCAGGCATGGGCACCCCGTTACTTGAGCAGCTTCAGGTAGGCGAGCACGGCTTCCAGGTCGTCGGCCTTGAGGTGCAAGGCCATCAGGTTGCCGGGCTTCATCTCTTGCGTGTTGGAGAGCCAGCGGCGCAGGTAGCTCTCGCTCAAGGGATACATGCCGCCGGCCATCGTCGCGCGCGACGCGAGGTGGGTAAGGTCCGGCCCGAGTTTGCCCTGGGCGTGCGTGTCGCGCACGGTGTGGCACGAGGAGCACACGCCGGAGGTAACCGTCTCTTCCCCGAGCCGTTCGAGCGCGGTCACCGCTTCAGCCGGCGGCGCCTGCTGCGTGCGCACCCAGGCCTCGAACGCTTCGCGCGATTCGACGATGACGTGGATGCGCATACCGGCATGCTGCAGGCCGCAGAATTCGGCACACTGCCCCTCGTAGGTGCCGGGTGCATCGGCACTGAGCCACATGCTGTTGATCGCGCCGGGGATGAGGTCGGTCTTGCCTGCCAGCTGCGGCACCCAGAAGGAGTGAATCACATCGGCGCTCTCGAGCGTAAGATGCGCGGCGTTGCCCAGCGGGAGGTGCAGCTCGTTGGCGGTGGTAAAGCCGTAGTCGGGATACTCGAACTCCCACCACCAGCGATGCCCGACCACGCGCACGTTGATGTCCCCCTCGCGCGGCTCGGGTGCGGCCACCGCGCGCATCGTGCCGATCGTCAACCCAAAGAGCAGGATGACCAGAAGCAGCGGGACGACGGTCCAGATGATCTCCAGGCGCGTGTGGCCGTGCACTTGGGTAGGCTCGCCCGCTTCATCCCCGCGCCGCCGGTCGCGGGCGACGATCAAGACGATCAGCCCCTCGACCAGGACGAAGACCACGGCCGCCATGGCGAGGACCACCCAGAACAGCCACGCCTCGCGCGTCGAGACCGAGGAGGCTGGGCGCAGCATCGAGGGCGCGCCCGCGCATCCCGCCAGCGCCAGCCCCGCCAATGAAATCATCACACGCCTGAGCCAGCTCATACTGCGCATGCCTCCACCCCGCCGAGCGGATATGCGACAATTATCCTCCAATCTCGCCAGTTTGTCCATCCGAATAGTCGCATCCGCCCAGGTGGATACCAAAATCGTTGGGCGAGGTCGTGCGGTCATTCACAAGCGATGAATGAGACTTCCGCAAGCCTGCCCTGTGGCAGTGCGCTCAAGGGCTAACCCATGCTCGCGGCCCGTTCGCGAGCACGCGTAGCGTCAGCCTGTCTCGACGTCCATGAATCATGCGGGCCGGCGATTGCCGGCCCGCATGGATACCCACAAGGAACGCGCTGCTCAGGGCTTCTTCTCGCCCTCTTCGAAGCGTTTGAGCATCGCCTCGATCATGCTGCGCGCCGCAAGCAGCGCTTCACGCCGTGCCGCGCGGCGGTGCTCGCCGACCCCCGGCGGGAACATGGCCTCGAATCCCTTGCGCATCTCATCCCGCGCGGCGCGCATGTGGGCGCGCGCCTCCTCCGGGACGAGGTCCTCGAAGTGCTTCCATTCATCGCGTTCTGTGTCGCTCATCCTTCCACCTCCGGCGCGCGCCGCCTTGGGGCGCCACGCCCACCCTTCTATTATACAAACTTGCGCCCAACGGCCCGAGGGGCTGTCCGGCGGGCTACGAAGCCTGCACGTAACGCACCCCTTCGATTCGCGCGAAATCCGCGTCTTGTGTCCATAACACAGCGCGATAGGCCCGCGCCGTGGCCAGCATCAGGCTGTCAGCCATGGGAAGGCCTTCATCGAGGGAGAGCTTGGCGGCATCCAGCGCAAGAGTCGCATCGAGCTCCACCACCTGCCCCTGCTGCATGAGGGCCACCGCCTGAAGCGCCTGGCTCTGCCCGCGCTGCTGCATGACCCGCTTGAAGACCTCGTAAAGGCTCACCGTCGGCACGAGCAACTCCCGCACTTTCAGGATGGGCGGCCCGAAAAAGTCGGCATTCCGGCCGTCGGCGAGGTATTCCAGCCAGCCGCAGGAGTCGACGACGTTCACCGGCGGTCGGATTCGCGGTCGATGTGCGTGTCGATCCCGCGCAGCAATCCCCGCGCCTCGCGCATCGGGCGCAGCAGGACGAGCTCGATTCGTCCGTCGAAGGGGATAACCTGAAGGTGCTGCCCCGGTCGAATATCCAGCGCCCGGCGGACCTCCAGGGGAATGACGATCTGGTACTTCGGCGAGACTTTCGCTGTCGCCATACGATACTCCTATCGATAATCAATTCGTATTACGACCTACAGCATAACCCCACAGGGGCCCTCATGTCAACCTCGAGGGCGGTGCCGTGCCTCCACATGGCTTCGGGTCGACCCGGGTTGCCCGGCGACTAGCCTGGCCAAAGCGCTTCCTGCCGCTGGTATCTTTCGAACAACTGCCCCCATCCCGTCTCACGGCGCCAGCGCGCAGCCAGCCCGCGATACTTGAGCGGCCAATACATGTAGTCCTGCTCGACCTCCGCAATCAGGGTTGGGATAATGACGAGCGGCGTACGCAGGACAAGCTTCTGGAAGACGCGCGTCGGGCCATACCAGGCCAGCCAGGCCAAGAAGCTGTGCGAGTTGCGCCCGACGTGGAAGGCCCAATTCTCGCTCGAGATGTCATCGCCCACGAGTTCAATCTGCCGTGGGTCGCCGGTGCCCAGCCCACGCTCGTGCGCCAGTCGGATGTATTTGATCGCCAGCGGGTCGAAGCCCATCAGCCGTGCCGCCACTGCGTCGATGGCCACCTGATCGGCCGAAGCGAGAATCACATTCTTGACCACCGGCCGCACCATGCGCGGACCGGCACCGTCGCCGGCGGTTGTCCCGTCCATCACCGCAAAGAGCCCCGGATGGATCTCCTTTTGGATGGACAAGAGGTCGACCAGCGTCTCGTGAATCCAGGTGTGGGTGTAGTGGCGGTGCTTGGTGAGCAATCCTCCAAAGGCGTTCTTCATCGCGCCGGTGGTCGTCGTGTACATGTGGGTCTTGACCGTCGGCAGGTGGACCATGTTCTTGCCGATGAAGAAATCGGGAATGCGCAGGCCTTCCGGATAGATGTGATCCAGGGCCAGCATTTTGGCCTTGGGCCTGAAGGGCACCCAGCGCATGTCGTCCGCGCGGAAGTTGTATCGCACCGGAATCTCGTACCTACGGAAGATGGGCAGGTAGCCGTTCAGGTCTTCGCCCTTGAAGGCGTTGGTGACGACGGTTTGATTTTGAACGCAGACCAGATCGTTGAGGCCTGCCGCGCGCAGCGCGAGGATCACGCCCTCCAATTGCCAGGGCGTCGTGTTCGTCCCCGGCATCGGGAAGTGCCAGGTGATGTTGTCCTTGAGAATCGTCGTGGCGCCGGGCGCCAGCGCGCGCGGGCCCCCGGCCAGCGCGAACAGACGTTGATAGTCCTGAAGAATCGTCTCGGGGGTGGTGTGCAGCGCGGCGACGACCGAGCGGGTTGGCATGCCAGCGTCCTTGGATGCAGTCCGGAATGGGTGGCCGACGGGCTCTACTGAATTTGCTCGCCTTCGATGCCGGCCAGGCGCTTGGCGATCTCAACTTTGGCTGGCAGGTCGGCCAGGCGCGCCAGCATGATGCGCTGCGCCTGCGGTGAGCCCGCGCCGTGCATCGATTCGGTCAGGTAGGCCGCGGCGCCGGCGCCTAGGGTCAGGTTCTCCACCAAGCGCAACATGCGGTAGCGGGCTTCCATCGAGGCCGACGATGCACCCCGCAGGTACTTGCGCAGGTGCGGGCCGGTGACCGGGTTGGCCAGGTCTTTCTCGGAGGGCAGCGTCACCAACAGTCCGCCAGCGATGTCTTGTGCCAGACGCGCCATCTCGAACGGCGCGCGCGTCACGTTGAGTTTGCATACATTAGCCAGCAACGGATCCACCAGGTAAGTCCCCGAAGCGGCCGGCCGGCCTTCGGCCGAGCACGCCAAACCGCAGGCATACAGCGTCTCATTGAGATTCACCATCTCAACGATCTTGTCGCGCACGTGCGCGGCCGTTGCCGTCCCCTGGATCTCGGCCAGGGCCTGTGTGGCGCCGATCAGGAGATCGCCCACTCCGGCCTTGCATCCGCCGTAGCTCTGGCGGTGGTAGGCCGCAAATCGCTCGACCAGCATGCCGCTGAAGGCCGCCTCGCCCGCCATGAACACGCGCTGCCACGGGACGAAAACATCCTCCAGAATGATCACCGCCTCGTGCCCGCCAAACTCGGGGTTGCCCATGTCGAGCCGCCCCGCCTCCAAGCGGCGGCCATCCGAGGGCTGGCGGCCAACGATCATTAACACGCCCGGCGCATCTGCAGGAATGGCGCACGCGACGGCATACTCCTCCTCCCCCTGCGTGAGGGCGAGGGTGGGCATGACCAGGATCTCGTGCGCATTCACCGCCCCGGTCTGATGCAGCTTGGCCCCGCGCACCACAATCCCCTCCGCGCGGCGGTCGACGATGCGCACGAAGAGGTCGGGGTCCGCCTGCTGCACAGGACGCAGGTGGCGGTCGCCCTTGGCGTCGGTCATCGCCCCACCGACGACCCGATCCCCCTCTTGGACTGCACTCAGGAATTCCATAAAACGGAGGTGGTATTCCGTCCCCAGCTGCTGGTCCATTTCGTAAGTCACAGACTCGAGCGCGTTGAGCGCGTCCATCCCCACGCAGCGCTGAAAGCAACAGCCGGTCGTCTGGCCGAGGAGCCGCAGCATCTTCACCTTGGCCACCAAATCGGCCGGGCTCTGGTGCAAGTGCGTGAACCGGTTGACCCGACGCCCCGTGAGCGCTGAACGGGCCAGCATGATCTCGGCCTCTTCGGGAGCCTCAGCCAACGCGTAGGTCATGGCGCATGCATTGAGTGAGGGACGCAGCATGGGGTGATTGATTGGGTCAGAAACCTGCTCGCCCTGCAGGTAGACCCGCTTGTGCATGTGCTGCAGGCTGGCCACATAGTCGTTGCGCGTCATAGGGGGCATGGTCGACCTCCCGCGTCT
>JBGOXY010000144.1:0-6026 GCA_041479415.1 Anaerolineae bacterium | reverse complement strand
CTGGAGGGCGACTCGCTGCAGTCCATTGCCTCAAAGTTCCGCTCGACGGCCGAGGACATTCAGCGCGTGAACAAGATCACCGATGCCAACACGATCTATCCCGGCACCTACCTCAAGGTGCGCTACGGCATCGCCACACCCACGCCGACCGTGGTCACCGGCACGCCCAGCCCGGCCGCCACCGTGACCCGCACGCCGACCACCGGGCCCACCTCCACCCGTGCGCCGTGAGGCAGCTCTCATTCCCGGAACACAAACCTCCCGCGGCGCGCGCCGCGGGAGGTTTGTTGCTGTGCGTGGTTCGGTGAGATCTAGTACTCGGGCATCTGCGGCGCGGCGGACGGTCTGTCCTTCTCCGGCTTATCGGTCACCAAAGCCTCGGTGGTGAGGATCATGGCCGCGATGGAGGCGGCGTTCTCGAGCGCCCCACGCGTGACCTTGGCCGGGTCGATGATACCGGCGGCCACCATATCCACGTAGGCTTCTTTGATCACGTCGTAGCCGATGTTCTTGTTCTTGTCTTCGTGCTGCTTGCGGCGCACGCCTTCGACAACCACCGCACCGTCCTTGCCGGCGTTGGACGCGATGCGGCGCATCGGCACCTCGAGCGACTTGCGCACGATGGCCACGCCGATGGTCTCATCTTCGCCGTCAATCTTCACCTTGTCGAGAGCGGCCATGGCATTGATCAGCGCCACCCCGCCGCCCGGCACGATGCCTTCTTCTACAGCGGCACGCGTCGCCGAGAGTGCGTCCTCGACGCGGTGCTTCTTTTCCTTGAGCTCGGTCTCGGTGGCCGCGCCCACCTTGATCACCGCCACGCCGCCGGAAAGCTTGGCCAGGCGTTCCTGGAGCTTCTCTTTGTCGTAGTCGGAGGTGGATTTGTCGATCTCCACCTTGATCTCTTCAATGCGGCCCTTGATCTTCGCGGCGTCGCCCTTGCCGGCCACGATGGTCGTGTCGTCCTTGGTCGCGACGACCTTGTCGGCGCGGCCCATATCAGCCAAGGTGGTGCTTTCGAGCTTCTTGCCCAATTCCTCGGTGATGACCGTGCCGCCGGTGAGAACGGCAATGTCCTGCAGCATGGCCTTGCGCCGATCGCCAAAGCCGGGGGCCTTGACCGCCAGCACGTTGAGCATGCCGCGCAGCTTGTTCAAGACCAGCGTCGCCAGTGCTTCCCCGTCCACGTCTTCGGCGATGATCAGCAGGTCACGCTTGCCCGTCTGCACCAGCTTCTCCAGCACCGGCACGATGTCGGTGGCGGCCGAGATCTTTTTGTCGTGGATCAGGACGTACGGTTCGGTGATCACCGCTTCCATCGTTTCGGGGGTGGTGACGAAATAGGCCGAGATGTAACCGCGGTCGAACTGCATGCCCTCGACGTATTCCTTCTCGAACTCGAGCCCCTTCGATTCTTCAACCGTGATGACGCCGTCTTTGCCCACCTTGTCCATCACTTCGGCGATCAGGTTGCCGATCTCGCGGTCGGCGGCGGAAATAGCCGCGACATTCGCGATCTCTTCTTTGGTCTCGATCTTGGTCGACATCTTGCGCAGAGCTTCCACGGCCGCCTGCGTGCCGCGCTCAATGCCCACCTTGAGCAGCATCGGGTTGGCACCGGCCGCCACGTTCTTCAAGCCTTCGGTGACAATCGCGTGCGCCAGCACGGTCGAGGTCGTGGTACCGTCGCCGGCAATATCGTTGGTCTTGGTGGCAGCTTCTTTCAAGAGCTGGGCACCCATGTTTTCGTACGGATCTTCCAGTTCGATTTCCTTAGCCACCGTCACGCCGTCGTGAGTGATGGTCGGCGCACCGAATTTCTTGTCGAGGGCTACATTGCGGCCCTTCGGTCCGAGCGTGGTGGCAACGGCTTGCGCAAGAAGATCGACCCCGTCCTTCAGGCGCCGACGGGCGTCTTCCCCAAAGGCAAGTTGCTTAGCACCCATGTTTTATTCTCCTTCTTCTCTTTCGGGCAGATGAGATGTGATGAGTGAGGTTCCGCTCGCAGGCCTCAGCCCACAACGATGGCCAGGATGTCGGTTTCCTTGAGGATCAACACCTTCTTGCTCTCGATCTTGATCTCGGTGCCGGCATACTTGGCGAATAGCACGGTGTCGCCCGTCTTGACGTCCATGGCGATGCGCTTGCCCTCCTCATCGCGCGCGCCCGGACCGACCGCCAGGATCTTGCCCTTTTGCGGCTTCTCTTTGGCCGTCTCAGGCAGAACGATGCCGGACGCAGTGACCTCTTCTTGCTCGAGCGGTTCAATGACCACTCGGTCACCCAGCGGCTTGAGGTTCATTGCCATTGGTGCACCTCCGTACGATGATTGGTTGGGATTTTTCAGGACTTAGCACTCCGGTAGGCGGAGTGCTAACCTGGGTCAGTATACGCAACTCCCCCTATTGTGTCAAGAGCGGCCGCCGCCGGATTCGGGCCCGCAACCTCACCAGGTATAATCCTCTTGATGCTCACGAATCCGATGGACGGACTCCGCGCATCCGGGCACCTTCTCGCGGATTCTCCACTCCGCCAGCCAAGCCCGCGCGCGTCTGCCGTCCGACCGGGCGCCGGATGTGGCCGCGGCCAGCTCGCCCTGCGCGGGTTTGCACTGGGGATTCTCCTGACCGGCTGTTCCCAGGAGGTCCCAGCGGCCGTCTCAACCGCCACGCTCGCGGTTTGGATGACCCCGACCCCCAGCGCGACGTCCACGGCCGCGCCCGCCTCCCCGGCCACCGCCACCCCGCCCCTGCCCAGCCCAACGCCCTTCACCTACACCGTTCGCGAAAGCGACACACTGATTGGCATCGCGGTTCGCTTTGGGGTCGGCCTGGACGATCTACGCGCGGCCAACCCGCTGGTCAATGAGCGATTCCTCTCCATCGGCCAGACGTTGAGCATCCCTTTGGCTTTGGCGGCCACGCCCCAGGCGGCAGCCGCGACGCCCTACCCGCTGCAGCTCGATCCGCCCCGCTGTTACCCGCAACTCGGGGGAGCGGCCTGGTGCATCAGCCAGGTTCACAATCCAGGCGGGGCTCCCGTCGAAAGCATACTTGTCGAATTCAGCGTCTATGACGCGCAGGGCAAACCACTGACAGGACAACAGGTGACGCCGCCCCTCGCCCGACTCACGCCCGGAGGCACACTGCCGGTGGGCCTGCTCGTCAGCGGGCCTTCCGCCGGCATGCCGCGGGCCGAGGCCCGCCTGGTGCGCGCCGTGGCTGTCGCCCAGCCCGCAGACTCCCTGCCCTCGATGCCCTCGATCGAGGTCGTGGAGGCCACCGCCACTCCGCTCCAAGGCGGGTTGGAGGTGCGCGTGCGAGCGCGTGTGGCGCCCCAGGCGGCCGGCCCGGCCACTGCAGTGCGGGTGCTGCTGGTGCTATACAATAGCCAGGGTCAAGTCGTCGGCTGGCGCACGCAAGACCTGAGCGGCGAGTGGGCCATCGGCCAGTCGCACGACGTGCAAGTGCGCGCTTTCTCCCTGGGAGATCCGGTGGCTCGCTACGAAGTCCTGCTTGAGGCGCGCCCGTAAGGCAGCGCGCAACCTACTTATTCCTGTTCGGCGGATCAGGCGATGTACGAATTCCTGCGGGCGATCGTCGGTGTGCTGATGCGGGTCTGCACGCGCGTGCACATCCAAGGGCAGAACCACATCCCGCCGAGCGGCTCCTTTCTGCTGGTCACCAATCACCTCAGCCGCTTCGACCTGCCGCTGATCTTCATCGGCGTCCGGCGCAGGATGGTCGTCTTCATCGCGCGCAAGTACCACGAGGTCTGGTTGCTGAGGGTGCTGGTGGAGGCGGCCGGTTGCATCTGGGTCCGCCAGAACGAACCGGATCTGGGAGCCGTCAAACAGGCCCTGGCTCACTTGCGTGGCGGGGGCGCGTTGGGCATTTCGCCGGAGGGCACGCGCAGCCAGTCGACCCACGCACTGATCGAAGCCCGCGACGGAGTGTCGTTCCTCGCCGCGCGCACGGGCGTGCCCATTCTGCCGGTCGCCGTGTGGGGTACCGAAACCATTCCGCGGTTGCTGCCGCGCCTGCGGCGCGCGAGGGTGTTCCTGCGCATCGGCCAACCCTTCAGCCTGCCGGTAAGGCCGCACGCACGCGGCGAAGAGCTCGACCGTTACACCGAGGACATCATGTGCTCCATCGCTGCGCTCCTGCCGCATGCCTACCGCGGAGTGTATGCCGATCACCCGCGCCTGGCTGACTGGGAGGCGAGGCTGGCAGCGTGAAGATCGTTGCGCTGGCCGCCGATGAACGCTCCCGCCTGTTGCGGTTGCTCGATGAGCGCGACGTGGGCGACGCCCTGGCCTGCTACTACGCAGTGCATCACGCCGCATCGCGCGTCCAGCTGAGCGGCGCCCTTTCGCCGGAGGGCGGGCTGATGGGTTTTTTGGCCCGCGCTCAGACAGGGCAGGATCTTTTCCGTCCCCTCGTCACCGGGCGCGCTCCCGATTTCCCCACCCTGACCGCATTGGTGCAGTTCGCGCTCGCCCCGGGGCAGCCGCTCTACTTCTCACTCCCGATGGTCAACGCCTCCTGGGCCCGGGCACTGGTCGACTGGGCCTCCCAAACTCGCCTGCGACTGTATGTGCTGCGGCGCGAATCCTTCTCGCCCGTGGTCAACATCCTGGTCACGCGCAGCACCTCTCCCGACGGTCTGCCGCGCTACGAGATCCGCCAGGGCGAGCGCCTGCTGGCCGCGGCCGGTTTGAACTGGCGTTCGCCGGCATTCGCTGAGGTCTTCGTCCACACCGACCCGGAAGTGCGCGAACGCGGTCACGGCCGCTCGGTTGTGGCCGCCCTGTGCCTGGAACTACTGGAGGCCGGTTGCACCCCGCTGTATGCCGCCGACGAAGCCAGCCCGGCCTCCCAGCGCCTGGCCGAATCGGTCGGCTTCAGCGATAGCGGGCAGCGTGAATTCGTGTGCACCGGCACCCTGCGCCCGCCGGCGGTGGCCACCTCGACCCGCCCGCACGCCGAAGGAGCCGCTGATGGCTGAAGCCGCATTCCACTTTCCGCCGAACTTCCTGTGGGGCACGGCCACCGCGGCCCACCAGGTGGAGGGCAACAATACCGGCAACGACTGGTGGCAGTGGGAACTCGAGCCCGGGCGCATCATGCGCGGCGATCGATCCGGGTTGGCGTGCGATTGGTGGGGCGGACGCTGGCGCGAGGACTTCGACCGCGCGGCCGAGGCCGGGCAGAACGCGCATCGCCTCTCGGTCGAATGGAGCCGCATCGAGCCCCGACCCGGAATATGGGATGATGCGGCCCTTGCGCATTACCGCGAGATGTTGCGCGGCCTGCACCAGCGGGGGCTGCGCCCGATGGTCACCCTGCATCACTTCACCAACCCGCTATGGCTGGTCGAACAAGGCGGCTGGGAGAGCGAGAGTGTCATCGGGCGCTTCGAGCACTTCACCCGCAAGGTGGTCGAGGCGCTGCACGACCTGGTCGATATGTGGTGCACAGTCAACGAGCCCAACACGTATGCGTTTTTGGCCTACGCCGCGGGCGCCTTTCCCCCGGGGCGGCGCGATATCCGTGCCATGTTTCGGGTCATGCACAACATGCTGCTGGCGCACGGGGCCAGCTACCATGCCATCCATGATATTCAGCCCGCGGCTCAGGTGGGCATCGCCCAGAACATCCGCGGCACGCAGCCCGACAGCAGCTCGCCGCTCGATGGCGCGGCCGCCCGCTGGCAGTCGCGAGTTTTCAACGAATCCTTCGTCCTGCCCCTGTGCGACGGGCACGTGCGTTTCCCCTTGGGGCGCGGGCGTGAGCGGTCTCTCGCAGGAACCCTCGACTTCCTCGGCCTCAACTACTACACGCGCGATCAGGTGCGCTTCGACCTGCGCTTGCCCGGGCAGCTTTTTGGCAGGCGCTTCTTTGCCCCCGGCGCGGAGGTCAGCCCGACCGGCTTCATTGCCAACGAGCCGGAAGGGCTTTCTGCTGCACTGCGCTGGGCGCACCGCCTTGGCCTGCCGATCTACATCACCGAGAACGGGGTCGAGG
>JBGOXY010000143.1:0-6032 GCA_041479415.1 Anaerolineae bacterium | reverse complement strand
GGAAGAGAATAAGTACCGCCAGTAGAATATTTTCCATCAGGGCGTTACTCCGCCGGGGAGAAGCCCGAACGGAACTTGCACAGCGTAAGAATATTCCGGCTGCCGCGGCGCCTGAAGCGCACCCCGTCCATGGCGCGATGGATGATCAGCCGCCCCAGCCCGCCCACGGTGACTTCCGCCTGCGACGATTCCCAGGGCGGCGCGCTGGGCGGGCTCGGGTCCCAGGCCATGCCTTCGTCGACGAAAGAAATCACCAGGCCGTTCTCCAGGCCGCGACAGCGGACGAACACCGGCCCCTCCGATTCGCCGCTGTAGGCGTGCACCACGATGTTGACGAAAGCCTCATCGGCCGCCAGTTCGCATGCGAAGGTCTCCCGCTCGGGGAGACCTTCGCGAAGCGCACATCCGTGCACGAACTCGCGCACGCGGGCAAGCTGGGTAAGGCGCGCAGGGACGCGCAGGCGCTGTGTGGTGGCGGGCATGCTGTACGGCTGGGAAGGCCGATCGCCGCTTAGAAGCTGGCGATGGCCGCCTCGCGCGTGGGATGCATGTCGATGACCGAGTCGAGCCCCGCCAGTTTCATCACTTCGGCGGCACGCGCGTTGGCCTCGGCCACACATATGTTGCCGCCGTTCTTGCGGGTGCTCTTCATGGTCGAGACAATGACCCGCAGACCGGCCGAGGAAAGGAAATCGATCTTCGAGAGATCGAGCACCAGGTTGATGTGCCCGGAATCCACCAGTCGCCGCAGCTCGGTCTCGAACTCCGCCGAGGTGTTGGAATCCACTCGGCCAACCGGTTGAACCACGGCGACCCGCTTGTACTCGGTAGTCTTAACGTCCATTCACTCCTCCGCTTCTCGATTCATCGCCCGGGGGTGAGGGTTGAACCTCGGCCGGCCTCTCAGATGTCTCGCGACACAACGAAGTCGGCCAGCTCCAGCAATCCATCGCGGTAGCGGCCGGCCGGCACACCGTGCAGCGCGTCGCGCGCAGCGGATGCGAAGCGGCGCGCTTCCGACATCGCGACCGGAACAGCCTCCGAGCGCGCGATCGCTCCCACCAGGCGGTCGACATCCGCCTGGTGCCGGTGCTCCGGATCGAGCACCGCCTGCACATCCTGGTCCTCGGGGTGCTGGTCACCATAGCACAGGACGGGCAGGGTGATCAATCCCTGGCGCAGGTCGTTGCCCACCGGTTTGCCCAGACGCGTGCTGTCGGCGGTGAAATCGAGGACGTCGTCCACGATTTGGAAGGCCATGCCCACCTGGCGTCCGAAATCACCCAGGCGAGGCGCCAGGGGCGACTCGTGCACCGCGATAAGCGCCGCACCCGATCCGGCCAGTTCGAAGAGGGCTGCGGTTTTGGCGTAGATGCGCTGATCGTACTCTTCGCGGCTGGCACGCTGCGTGCGCCCAAACATCTGTGCCAGCTCGCCGTTGATGATGGTCATCAGCGTGCGGGCGAATGAGACCATTACTCGCACTGAGTCGGTCTGCGCCCCCAAATGCGCCGCCCAGGCGAAGATGAAATCTCCAGTCAGCACTGTGGCGCCGGGCGTCCATTGCGAGTTGAGGGTGGGAATGCCGCGCCGCAGGAGTGCGCCGTCGATCAGGTCGTCATGCACCAAGGTTGCCGTGTGCAGCATCTCGACGGCCGCGGCGAAATTGACCAGCGGCTCGGGTGGAGCCGAGACCAGGTGACCCGCGAGCAACGCCACGGTAGGGCGGATGCGTTTGCCGCCCGCGCTCAGCAGATGGTCCAGCGCGGACTGCAGGTTGGCGTCGGCCGGGTGGCGCACCGCGCGCATACGCGTCTCGGTTGCCTGTAGCTCGCCGCGGACGATCTCAAAGAACGAAGGCTGGCTCACGCCGGTTCCCACCTCAACAATGACTGTGCGGTGCTTCGAGTGAGCTCGATCACCCGCTCGATATCCATGCCACTCGCTGCCGCCAGGCGTTCGGCCACCCGCGCGACGAGCGCCGGCTCATTGCGCCGACCGCGCCATCCCTCGGGCGGCAAATAGGGCGCGTCGGTTTCGAGCACGAGGCTGCCCATCAGCGCCTCGTCCTGCATCATCTCGCGCAATGGGGCGGAGGCGGTGTAGGTAATGACCCCGCCGATGCCGAGGCACCATCCGCTCGCCGTGGCCCAGGCTGCGGATGCAGCCTCACCCCCAAACGCGTGCAGGACACCTCGCCGCAGCTCGCCGCGCGCCGCTGCGCTCCAATCGCTGAGCGTCTCCAGCGTATCCTCGAGCGCCTCGCGAATGTGCACGATCACCGGCAACTGCAGCTCGCCGGCCAATTCGAGCTGGGCCCTAAAAGCTTCGCGCTGGGCGTCACGTGGTGAGTGCATGCGATAGTAGTCGAGGCCGATCTCGCCGATGGCCACCACTCCCGCCTGCCCCGCCAGCTTGCGCAGCTCGCGTTCGGCGTGCGAATTCCACGTCTTGGCCGCATGCGGATGCACACCCACCGCGGCCCTCACCTCCTCGACCTCCGCCGCAAGCCTCACTGCTTGCGCGCTCGACTCGAGATCGGTCCCCGGCACAAGCATGCGCGTGACGCCCGCAGCGCGGGCCCGCTCGATGACCGCCTTCCGATCGCCATCGAAAGCGGCAGCCTGCAGGTGGCAGTGGGTGTCGGTCAGCCCCGCATAGCCTCGCTCGGGCAGTGCCGCGGCATGCCTCTCTCGCCGCGCGTCAGGCGGGCAGGCCGACAAGCCGCAATCCGTCCTCGAGCAGCGCCGCCACGCGGTCCTTGTGGCGCGTTTCGCAATACACACGCACGATCGGCTCGGTCCCCGAGAAGCGCACCAACAGCCAGCCGCCGTCGTCGAGTGAATACTTGAACCCGTCGCTCGCGTCGCGACCGGTCACGCGCAGGCCGCCCAGGATGTCGGGCGCGGCCTGCGCCACACGTGCACGCGCCGTATCGCGATCCGCGGGTGACATCGGCCGGTCTATGCGGTCGTAGAAATACTCGGCGCCCACCTGCTCGAAAAGAAAGGCGAGGAGCTCCGACGGCCGGCGCTGGAGCTGGACCATCATGTCGAGCAGGAACAACCCGGCCAGAATCCCATCTCGTTCGGGGACGTGTCCGCGGAAGGCGAAGCCCCCCGATTCCTCCCCGCCGATCATCGCATCGGTCTCGATCATCTTGGGTGCGACGTACTTGAACCCGACCCCGGTTTGAAAAACGGGCACGTGATAGCGTTCGCCCAGCCTCTCGAGCATCGAGGTGGTGGAAAGTGTCTTGACGATTGGGCCGCGTTGGCCGCGCACCTCGAGCAAATAGAGCGCCAGCAGCCCGAAAACCTGGAGCTGGTTGATGAAGGTGCCGTGCTCGTCGCCGAAACCCACCCGGTCGGCGTCACCGTCAGTTATCAACAACGCATCCGCGCGTTCGCGCATGACCGTCTGCAGGCCCACGTCCACGTTGGGCCGGATCGGCTCGGGGCGCAGCATCTCGGGGAACAGTGGGTTGCGCGCCGAATGGATCTCGACCACCTCCGTTTTGCCGCCGGCCAGCAGTTCCGGAATCCAGCCGGCGCCGTTGCCCCACATCGGGTCGAAGACCACCTTGAGCCCCGCACTGCGGATGGGTTCCAGATCCACCATGCGTCGCACCTGCTCCATGTAAGCCGGGCGCGCGTCGAAGCGTTCCACCAGCCCCTCGCGCACGGCGCGCTCGAGCGGCATGCGGCGTACGCTGCTTTCGTCTGCCGGGATGGCGGCCTCAATGCGCTTCAGGCCCTCCGGTGCGACCGCGCCCGCAGTTTCGTCGCGTACCTTGAATCCATTGTCGCTGGCCGGGTTGTGCGAGGCGGTGATGTTGATAGCGCCAGCGGCCGACAACTGCTTGACCGCGTAGGCGATGACCGGGGTGGGCGTCTCGCGGTCTGTCAGTTGGACCCGCAATCCGTTGCCGGCCAGGACTTCGGCCGCCGCGGCGGCAAAGTGCTCGGAAGCAAAGCGTCGATCGTAGCCGACCACGACCGCCCGACCGGCCGGGGTGTGCTGGAGAAGGAACTCTGCGAAGCCTTGGGCGCAGCGGCGTACGTTGGCGAAGGTGAAGTCTTCGGCGATTCTGCCGCGCCAGCCGTCGGTGCCAAAATGGATCGGGTCGCCGCCCACGCTTCGCATCCTTAGCGCGCAGCCAGGCCTACGCGCACCTGGCTGTTGCTCGTGAAGATTATACCGTAGACCCGCAGCTGAGCGATTCGATTTTTCGTAGCGGGAGGTGATGGATTGGCAAGGCGCACCATGGTTGCCGAGGCCATCGGGCCACATACTGCGCCTCGTGCAGGCGCAGCATTTCGTGATTTCAGCGGAGGATTGCGCGGATGATGTCGACGGCGGCTTCCACCCCGTCTTCGCGCCGCAGGCGGCTGCCGAATTCCGAGGCGCGAGTGCGAATTGCGGGGTCGCATTCGACGTGATCGAGCATCGCTCGCAGCCGGCGTGGGGTCATGCGTGAGGCGGGCAGAGGGGCGGGGCCCACGCCCAGGGCATGCGTTTGCCTAGCCCACAAGAAGTGATCGGCCCAGAAGGGGAGCGCCGCCGAAGGGACGCCGGCTCGCAGTGCGGCCCCGGTTGTGCCTGCCCCGCCATGGTGCAGAATGAGCCGCATGCGGGGGAAGAGCCAGGCATGCGGCATACCCTGGACGGCGCGGATGCTGTCGGGCAATGGGATCCCGGCCAGAGACGTCGGCGAGGCGTCAATCACGCCGTGCATGCCGACCGAGGTCAATGCCTCCACCGCGGCTTGCACGTAGACAGCCATCTTCCGGCTGCGCATGCTGCCGAAACCGATGTAGACCGGGGCGGGAGAGGCATCCAGGAAGCGTACCAAGTCGGGGGGCGGCGCCCATCCGGCCGGAGCGGGGAGGGGCCAGTAGCCGGTGAGATGGACATTGGCCGGCCAATCGGACGGGCGCGGGAGAACGAGCGGGCTGAAGGCGAAGAGCAGAGGGCTGCGCGCTGTCACCGGCCCGGAGAAGGGCCATGCTTCGAGCGGCGGCAAATGGGGATGGGCCGCGCGCAGGCGTGAGTACAGCAGCCGGGCGCCGAACCGAAAGACGATATTGTTCAGGCTGTGGGTTGCGCGTCGGTACAACGGACCCAGCGGAAGATCTGGATGACCGACACCGGGGAAGGCGGACGTCGCAGCGAACACGGGGAAGAACTGGGCGGAGATGTCCGGAATCCGGCGGCGGCGCGCCAGGGTGTGCCCGGCATCAACCATGAGAAACGAGTGGATAACCAGGCTCGCATCGGTTGTCGCGGCCTCGAGTGCGGTGAAGACCGCCTCGGCGAGCGGAAAGACGTGCTCCACCATGCGCGCGACTTGGCGCGGGAAGCTGGTGCCCGCTCGATCGGTCAGGCTGAGGGCCAATTGCTGCGGGTCGCCTGGCAGCCCATCCAATTGGACCCCGTGAGCCTGGGCCAATCCGGCGAAGACCTGAGGCGCCGCGAGGCGCACGGCGTACCCAGCGCGGGTGAGCCCTGCCGCCAGGGCTACGAACGGTTCAACGTCGCCCCGCGAACCGTACGTGATCAGAACAATGCGTTTGGGAGTCATCCTCTGCCGCCAACTCACTCACTTGATGCAGCGCCTGCCGTGAGCCTGCTCCATACCGAGAGCCCAGTGGCGAACATCCGCGTGTGCTCAGACGATGAGTGTGGGCAGATGGCACCCGACCCCTTCGAATGTCTACAATCGCCGTGAGCTCGCCGCACATCGGAGCCGTTGCGTGAACTGCGGAACCCAACCGCGGTCACATCGTCCACTCGTTATGGTCCGGCAGCTCCCCTTAGGGGCAAAGCCAAATCTCAGACAAATGTTTGCGGGCACCCAAACGACCGGGTGCCCGCCATCATTCGCTATTGCTCGCTTGTTCGTTTTGCAGGCGGGACCTATTCCACCACCGTCCCGCTTTCTGCATCCGGGCGGCGGCGGCGCGCCGCGCGGCGAGCCGCATCGACCGCGCTGTCGACACGCTGCTTACCTTCTTCAATCACATCTTCGG
>JBGOXY010000142.1:0-6038 GCA_041479415.1 Anaerolineae bacterium | reverse complement strand
TACTCTTCCATTCGGCGAGGCGCGTCAGGTAGCCGGCGTAGGCAGAGAGCACGGGCGTCTCGCCCAGCGGCAACGGGCCGAACACATCGATGCCTTGGTGTCGGTGCAGCGGGCGGAACGAATCGCCGCGGACGAACCCAATGTAGCCGTCGGTCGGGAAGAGGAAGGGCGCCGAGCCGCAACGCTGCCCGGCCCGCAGCATCCAGGCGGCGTGGGCTGCCGGCTGCCCCAGGTACTCACGCAGCCTCACCAGGCGCGAGGCTGCGCCGCCCCAGGTGCGCCACGCAAGATAGGCGCCCACCAGGAGCACGATGATGAGCAGCGAGAGAAGTGCGGTTGGTCGTCGCATGTCGGCCTGTCGCGCCCAGGGACGGGCGGCGCGTCGAATTATACGCGCCCTGCTTGACAAATCCATTTGGTATAATGCGGGGACATTGACTTGGCCCCTCGGCGGCATTCCGGCTGCCGGACGGGCGACCTGCACAGAAGGAGGCAGTGTCATGCCGCTCACCACTGATCAGAAGAAACAGTTGATGGACTCGTACCACCGGCACGACGGTGACACCGGTTCCCCCGAAGTTCAGATCGCGCTGCTCACCGCACGCATCCACCAGCTCACCGAACACCTCAAGGCGCACAAGCACGACGAATCCTCGCGCCGCGGCCTGTTGATGCTCGTCGGCCAGCGCCGGCGCCATCTGCTGTATCTCAGCCACGCCAACCCCAATGCCTATAACGCGCTTACCGAGAGGCTTGGCCTGCGCCGCAAGTAGGTTAGGGCGCATCCTGTCGTTTGATGAAAACCGCCGGCGGATTCGCCGGCGGTTGTGCTTTCCTCCCCACGCGCCAGCCGGCGGACCCAGGCCGCGCGGACCGGAGTTCATCCGGGCGTGGGGCGCCTCGGTCACACGATCGCACGTAGCAGCCCACCCGAAGGCAGACCGCCCCCGCAGAAATCAAGAGGCCGGGCTGTGCCCGGCCTCTTGGAGAGTGCACGTGCGATCAGTGAGCGCCAGTGCCTAGAACAACCCTACCACGCGCCCGGTTTTCAGGTCCAGGTCCACATCGTAGAAAACGGGACGCGTCGGCAGGCCGGGCATGGTGCGCATCTCGCCCAGCAGCGGGTACAGGAAGCCGGCACCCACCGAGGCGCGGATGTCACGGATCGGGATGCGATAGCCCTTGGGCACGCCCTTGAGCGCCGGGTCGTGCGAGAGGCTAAGGTGCGTCTTCGCCATGTTGAGCGGCAGCTTGTCAAACCCCAGCCGCGTGTAGAGGGCGATCTTCTTCTCAGCTTCCGGCGAGTAGTCCACGCCGTCGGCGCCGTAGATCTCTTTGCACAGGCACTCGATCTTCTGCTTGATGGACCACTCCAGGGGATACAGGAACTTAAAGTTGTTGGGCTTGTTGGCCGCCGCGACGACCAGCTTCGCCAGCTCAACGGCGCCCTTGCCACCGTCCATCCAGTGGGTGCAGACCGCTGCGTCTTCGGCGCCCGCGTCGATGGCCGCCTTGCGCACCAACTCGACCTCGGCCGGCGTATCCGTGGCGAACGAATTGACAGCCACCACAACGCGCACGCCAAACTTGAGTGCATTCTTGACATGGTGCTGCAGATTGGGGAGGCCCTTCTTGAGCAGTTCCAGATTCTCGTCGGTGTAGGCCGCATCGAGCGGCTTGCCTGCCACCACCCTCGGCCCGCCGCCGTGCATCTTGAGCGCGCGCACCGTGGCCACCAGCACCACCACATGGGGGATCAGCCCCGAGTAGCGGCACTTGATGTCCATGAACTTTTCCATGCCGATGTCGGCGCCGAAACCGGATTCCGTAACGACGTAATCGGCCAGCTTGAGCGCAATCTTGTCGGCGACGATCGACGAATTGCCGTGAGCGATGTTGGCAAACGGCCCGGCGTGAACAAAGACCGGGGTGCCCTCCAGCGATTGCATCAAGGTTGGCTTGATGGCGTCCTTCATCAGCACGGTGAGCGCGCCACCCGCTCCCAGGTCTTCGGCCGTGACGGCCTCGCCTTTGCGATTGGTGCCGATGACGATGCGCCCCAGCCGTTCGCGCAAATCGGCCAGGCCGCTGGTCAGGGCCAGGATCGCCATGATCTCGCTGGCCACGGTGATATCGAAGCCCGTGTCGCGGGTCATGCCCTTCTCTTCGGGGCCCAGGCCGATCGTGATGCGGCGCAGGAAGCGGTCGTTGGTGTCCACCACGCGCTGCCAGGTGATGCTGGCCGGGTCAATGTCGAGGCGCGCGAAGCGCGAGCGCTCCTCGGGGGTGAGCGTCTCGGGGTCGGTCTTGTTGATGCCCAGCTTCTTCATCCGGCGCAGCATCGAGGGTGAGAAGCGGCGCTTGCCCTGCTTGTCCTTGGGGCACAGCGCGTTGAAGAGCTTCTCGTCGTCCTGCTCTTTCTCGTGGAACATGCGGGCGTCGAGGGCCGCCGCAAGCAGGTTGTTGGAGGCGGTGATGGCATGAATGTCGCCGGTCAGATGGAGATTGAAATCCTCCATCGGGATGACCTGGCTGTAGCCGCCGCCGGCCGCGCCGCCCTTGATGCCGAAGGTCGGTCCCTGGCTGGGCTGGCGGATGCAGGTGATCACCTTCTTGCCCAGGTGCACGCCCAACGCCTGCGAGAGGCCCATCATGGTGGTGCTCTTGCCCTCGCCCAGCGGGGTGGGGGTGATCGCCGTCACGTCAATGTACTTGCCGTCTTTGCGGCCCTTCAGCCGCTCGAGGATCTCGAGCCGGACCTTGGCCTTGACCTCGCCGTGCAGCTCGAGCTCTCTCGGCCGGATGCCGATTTCGGCAGCGATCGCGGTGATCGGCTTGGGCGTGACCGCTTGCGCGATCTCGATGTCGGAGGGAACCGGGCGCAGCAGCTTCAGCTTAATCGGCTTGTAGGGGCCTTTGCGCGCCGGCGCGACGACCTTGCGCACGACCTTGGCGGTCCGTCTCTTGGCTACTACTTTCTTCTTTGCAGGCATGGGTCTCTCTCCTAGGAGAAGTGAGCGGGAATCGCGTGGTTAAATGCAGGGCGGAGTCTGAGGGATGAGTGCTTGGAGGAAGGGCGAGCAGTCAGTGGACATGGATGCAGAGGGCGATGGCTGGCTGCCGTCAGACTCCGCCACATATGAATGTATCGAGAAATCTCAACTCCATCAGCCGATATTGATCACTGGCGCTTGAGCGATTTGTCACCCATCGTCTCCCGGACGATCTTTTCGGCCCGTGTCACGTCATCAGGAGTATTAAGGTTGAAAAACGTCATCCCAGTTGGGTCGGCGGCCAGCAGGCTTTCCTCATCCACTTCGTGAACTTGGACGGCGGGCAGAAAGCTCACCATACGCCGTTCGCCGGCATCCAGCGCGCGCTCGACGGCTGGCAGGCATGCCCGGCTGTACACCGCGAGCAACGGTTCGGCCTCCCCGTGCACGCGCGGGATAACGACCTGCGCTGTACCCGCCAGCGACAGGAGGTATTCGACCAGTCGCCACCGGATGAAGGGCATGTCGCATGCCGTGAGCACGATTATCTCCTGGGAGGCCCGGCGCAGAGCCGTCGCCAAGCCGCCCAGCGGCCCGACACCTTGCAGGTCGTCGGGGTAGATGGGTACTGCGAACGAGGCGAATGGGGCTGGGTCGTTGGCGATCAGGAATGATTCGGCGGCGTGGGGTGAAAGCTCGTTCAGGATATAGGACACAACCGGCTTACCGGCCAGCGGCATTACGCACTTATTCGTACCCATCCGCGTGGCGCGGCCGCCGGCCAGGATCACCAGGGAGAAGGGCATGGCGCGATTATATCGCCGCGGTATAATCGCCTGCAAACCTGCACGTCGAAGTAGCGACACGCTCCACCGAAGCCTGCCTCGCGCCCCTGCTTACCCCACCCCCGCCGCTTGCCACTCGCGCACAGGAGCCGCATGTCCTCCAGCCTGCAGACCGTTCTGGATTCGCTCACTCGTGAAGGGGATCTCTACGAACGCCTGCCCGAGGGCGCCGTACGCTGTACCGCGTGCGGTCATCGCTGTCTCATCCGCGAGGGCCGGCGGGGCATTTGCCAGGTGCGCTTCAACCGAGAGGGGCAACTGTTCGTCCCGTGGGGTTACGTCGCCGGTGTGCAGTGCGATCCGATCGAGAAGAAACCCTTCTTCCACATCTATCCAGGCAGCGACGCGCTCACCTTCGGCATGCTCGGCTGCGACTTCCATTGCCCCTACTGCCAGAACTGGGTCACCTCCCAGGCGCTACGCGACCCGGCCAGCGAGGCAGCCGGAGTTGCCGTCGCGCGCATCACCCCCCAAGAGATCGTCCGGCATGCGCTCCGGCTTGGTGCACGGGTGGTGGCCTCGTCGTACAACGAGCCGCTCATCACCAGCGAATGGGCCGTCGCCGTCTTCCGCGAGGCGGCGCAGGCCGGGTTGAAGTGCGTGTTCGTCTCCAATGGCAACGCGACGCCCGAGGCCTTGGAATACTTGCGGCCCTGGCTCACCGGTTACAAGGTGGATCTCAAGAGCATGAGCGACCGCGCCTACCGGCGTCTGGGCGGGGTTCTCGGCCACACGCTGGAAACGATTCGCGCGGCACATGCGGCAGGCTTATGGGTGGAGGTGGTCACGCTTCTCGTGCCGGGCTTCAACGACAGCCCAGAGGAGTTGTGGGAGGCAGCCCGCTTTCTGGTGAGCGTGTCTCCCGACATCCCGTGGCACGTGACCGCCTTCCACCAGGATTACCACATGACCGAGGCCCCCAACACGACGCACGCCGATCTGCGGCGCGCGGCCGAAATCGGGCAGGAAGCCGGCCTACGATTTGTCTACGCCGGAAACCTTCCTGGGCGCGTCGACGATCTGGAGAATACGTACTGCCCGAACTGCCACGGCCTGCTCATCCGGCGCCGTGGCTATCTCATCCTCGATAACCACCTGACGGCTCAAGCCACGTGCCCCGATTGTGGCCATCGACCTCCTGGCGTTTGGGATGAAACGCCAGCGGTGATGGCCACGCGCACCGGCTGAGTCTGTCCTCCCCCGCAAGTTCGTGCCGCCGGCTGCGCCCTTCCGGCGCGGGATTACGATCAGGCCCACCCAAGTACGTCTCGCCAAGCATGCCGCGCGCCGCCGCGGCCTGGTGTAGCGCTGCCAATTCATCGAAGCTGACTTCCACGACCTTGCACCACTGCCGAATGTTGTGGGCACCTAGGCAATTGAGTCCTTCAGTCATGCATCGGATGTGGCGCGCCTTGTGCGTCAGGCCGCGGCATGCCTCGCGGAGGGCGGCCGGCTGATCCTGGTCGACGATTTCCTCACGGACAAGGATGAAGGTGCCGCCCTAGCCACGCGTTGGAAAATGCGGTCGCCGAGGGCTAGCATTTGTCGAACCTCACGACCGTCGACATTCTCACTTCGATCGCTTCTGAGGCAGGTCTACGTTTGGTGCGCCGCCCCTCTTTGACGCCCTTCCTGCGACCGACCCGGCAGCCGATGCTCGCCATGCAGTTGCTGCTCGCGGCGTCGCCCCTGCGGGCCGGCTAGCGTGACAGCCTAAGAGGCGGAACGGCGCTCCAAGTGTGTTTGGCCAATGGCTGGGTGGAGTATTGGCTGTTGGCCTTTGCCAAGTCCACTCGCTGACGTTTGGGGGCATAGCCCTCAGAAACAATCTGCTAATTGCCGCGATCCTGTATAGGTTGAGGTGGCAAGATATGCTATTCGTCACTCGAGGAGGCGGTGCAGGTCCGGGCCACCGCGTGCTGATCGCACAAGCCCGGGAATGAGCGAGAATCTCAAGGTCGAACTTGTGGGCAGGATTCGACTTTCGCCCAGGGTGTCTGTCTCTGTCGTGACACGTATCACTATCGTTGTTTTGACCCGCAGGCTATCATCGCATCGACCTGAACAAGAGAGAGCGCGAAAGCGCTTAGCATTTCTCTCCTCCCTCTCCCTCCAAGGTGGTTGTTGTCGGGGGCCCGCCCCCCGGGCCCCCCAAAAAAAAAAAACCACCCCCGCGGTGTAACACAACCACGGCAACCCC
>JBGOXY010000141.1:0-6062 GCA_041479415.1 Anaerolineae bacterium | reverse complement strand
GTGTCAGTGGCGATGTCCACCCCGCCACCGATGTTGTACATGATCACGTTCCCGGGGCCGATGGTGTTGTCCGCTGCGCCATTGCCCGCGTACACTCCACAGGAACTGTTACCGAGGGCATCCGTACGTCCGCGATCGACACCGATGTAATTGCCACGAACCACAACTCCTGAAGCGCCGTTAAGCTCGATGCCATCCCCGATATTGCCACCTATCACGTTCCCTTCTGCTGGAGACGCGCCGCCGATGGTCAACTCTGTCGCGGGGCCAAAGACGGCTATTCCGTCGCCGTCGTTTGGCATTGCCTCTTCGCCCGTTACGTCCACGCCAATGACGTTGGCGGCGACTTCGTTTCCTGTCCCGGCGTCGTCAAAGGAGATGCCCCGCCCTTCGTTGCCGGAGATCAGATTCCCGACTTGGGCAGCGGATCCACCTACGACGTTGTCCGCAGGGCCGTCCTCGAAACGTACGCCCTCCCACCAATTCCCTATGGCGGTGGTGCCAGCCGGGTCTGCGCCAATATAGTTGCCGGCGATGACATTGTCATCCGTCCCGGATCCGGATAGGTGCACGCCATATTGGTCATTCCCCGAAATGATGTTGCGCTCGCCGGCGGCATCGCCGCCGATTGTGTTGCCCGAAGCGCCACCTTCGATACTCACGCCGTCATGCGTGTTGCCGCGAGCGAGGGTGCCCGCCTGGTTGAGTCCAATGTAGTTTCCCGACACGATATTGGACTGGGTGCCGACCCCGACCAGCGTTACCCCATTGTCGTGGTTTCCCGAGATGATGTTACGCTCCCCCGAGGAGTCGCCTCCGATGATGTTCCCTTGAGGCCCGCCAGTTGAGGCCTGGAGTATCACCCCGGATTCGCCATTCGGGACGGCCGCCCCCCCGATGTGGTTAAGGCCGATGATGTTACCTGAGACGACGTTAACATTCGTTGCGGGACCCAAGACCTGCACCCCACTGCGGCCGTTGCCCGAGATGACGTTCCCCTCCCCTGAGCCATCGCCGCCGATGGTGTTGCCGGAGGCGCTGCTGTATATGCGTACGCCAAACCATCCGTTGCCCATCGCGCCGTCGCCGGTGCCAACCGTGCCGATTCGATTCCCCATAACTACATTGCCGCTTGTCCCGCTGTAGTGGATATCCACGCCGATGTATCCGTTGTCGGAGACAACGTTGATATCTTCCGGGGAGCTTCCGCCGATGGTGTTGCCCGAGGCGCCGAGCCCAATGTAGATCCCATCCCAACCGTTACCGGCAGCAACGGTGGCGCCATTGCGGACACCAACGTGGCAGCCCTCGATCGTGTTGCTATCCGCCAGCAGCCACGGCTCGATAGGGACGGGGGCAATCACGATTCCATTGTGGGGGAATCCGATGATCGTGAGGCCTCGGACCGTGTTGCCGGAAGACGCGATCCACAGGCCGTTGTTGATGGGGTTGTCATCCGGCTGGAAAGGAAGGAGAGAGCCGTCGAGGACGACAGGGATGGTGGCCGGGGAATCTGCGTCGGCCTCAATGGCTCCGGATTGGGTGTAGCCATCGATGACGAGCGTTCCACCCGAAGAGTCCCAGACCGGTGGCAGAGGGGTGAGCGGACTGATGACGAAGGGTCCGCTGCCCGGGATAGCGAATTCGATGACGTCCGCGCCAGCGTGCGTATTGGCGTCGTTGATGGCCTTACGCAATGAACCCGTCAAGCTGTCGTTTGTGTTACTGACCGTGTAGGTGGCCGCATGCACTGCAGGCAAAGGCGGAAGCAGTGACAGAATGAGAACAGCGAATACGATTGCGATCCGTAATCCCTTGGTTGTCACGAGAGCCTCCCCTTGCCAAGGTCGCGACGGGTGGCGGTTGCGGGCCAGTAGCGCTTCATGGGTGCCCACGTCGCTCAAGAATGGTAGAGCGAGTTCATCTCTTGGCGCGTGCCACAGAAGGGAGAACCGGCAACTGGGGGAAGCGACGCGCACGGCGTCGAGGGCGAGGTACCGGCCAATGGAGTAGGGTGCCGGAGGGGAATCCCTCAGCACAGGGCGGGCGATGCACCGGTGACTTAAGTATATGAATTCCGAAGAAGAGTGCAAATTCGCGTGCGAGATCCTGTGGGCGACCCGTGCCACCAGGCGCGGACACGGGACCCACCGAGAGAGGGCGCAAGGCATGAGGCGGGAATAGCCCGCCGCCGGATGGGGCGCAACTCGCAATCTACGGAGTTGCGAACGTCTCAAGTTGAATGTAGGCTATGTGGGAATCTGAGTCCTACCGGAGGGATCCCATGAAGAAGCTCGACTTGCGCAAGACATACAAGGGCCTGTATTCCCCGCCGACGAAGCGGGTCGTGGAAGTCAAGGTGCCGCGCTTGAAGTTCATCATGCTCGACGGCGTGATCGAGCCCGGCGCCACCCCCACGACGTCGCAAAGCTTCGCCGGAGCGATGATGGCGATGTACGGCGTGGCCTACACGCTCAAGTTCACCTCCAAGCTACGTAAGAGCAACCCGATCGATTACCCGGTGATGGCGTCGGAAGGGCTGTGGTGGGTGAAGTCGGGCAAGTTCAGCTTCAAGTCGAAGGAACCGTGGAGCTACACGCTGATGCTCATGCAGCCGTCGCACATCACGCCGGCGATGTTCCGCCAGGCCATCGCCGATGTGCGTGCCAAGCGCGGCCCGAACCCGGCGCTCGCGCGGCTTCGACTCGAGGCGTTCAGCGAGGGGCGATGCATCCAGATCATGCACGTCGGCCCATATGCTGACGAACCCCGGACGCTCGCGCGGATGGACGAGTACATGCGCGTGCATGGACTGCGCTTTCGCGGTAAGCATCACGAGATCTACATGGGGGACCCGCGGCGGGCGAAACCGGAGCGTTTGAAGACTATCCTGCGGCATGCGGTGGAGCGGGGCAGTTAGGTCCTGTTGTGATGCCTGACCCCGGGATGTAAACACGCGAGGGTCCCCGCCTTGAGCACGCGGGGAGAATCAGTCCGCACGAATGATCGCAGGTCGGGAGGCAAGGCTTGCCTCCCGGCCTGCACGCTTCTGTGGACTTAGCAGCAGGGCGTAGCGAAGTACTCGGCGGCAGAATCTTGGAGCAGCACGATCAGACCGTAGACCCCCAGGATCGTCCCCAGTGGGAAGCACAACAAGCTGAGGCCGGAGATGACGATGGCCAGGATGCGACCCCACGTCTTGCGGGCGAGGAGCCCCGCCCCGGCGACAATGCCGGGTAGGCCGAGGACCGCAAGCAGGCCACCCATGCTCGCGGCCACGATGCCCAGCACACGTTCGGCCATCACGTCGCCCACGGCCGTGCCGATGCCCACTAGGAGCACGGCCAAAATGGCAGCCATCAGCAAGTAGATAAGGTTAGTCCCGATGAGCAGCCAGCCGAGCACTGGAACGTGAATCTCGAGTTGGGATTTGGTGAAGGTGTTCATGTGTCACTGTCCTTATCTTGAATGAGCCCGAGTGGCCGTCCACAATCGTACATACGCATCGAAGGGCGGCCGGTTGCGTTTGATGGCTGCGATCCGACATCTTGGGCCAGAGCCGCCGTGTGCGGTGACCCCGGTCATCCATGAAAGCATACCCCGCCGGCAGACGTTGCGCGTGGGGGTTTTGGAGGAGTGCCGCATCCTCCTTTTGTGCGATTTGAAATCGACCGGGCGCAGCGCCTTGGAAGGCCGATGTCCAGCATGGCGCATCACGCCGAACACGGGTGGATATGGAAACCGGCCTGGAAGAGCATATCCAGGCCGGTCCGATTGTGGCAACGTGCCGCAAGCGTTGGGTGGGTGGATGCCGATGGGGGTGTCTCAGTTGCCGCCTTGGAACGTCACCTGGGCGCTCATCCCCGCGCGCATGCCCTGCGGTTGCGTGTCCAGGTCAATGACGGTCTTGTAGACGACATCGCCTCCCAGCGTGGTGGCACCCGGCGCGATCGCCGCGACCCGACCGTCCACCTCCTGGCCCAGCGCCTCGATGTACACTCGAACGGTTTGACCCACCGAAACCTTGGTGACATCGCGCTCACTCAGGTCGGTGGTCTCGACGTGCAGCCGGCTGAGGTCGCTGACGATGACCACGACCGCCCCCGGCACCGCGTTCTCACCGGGAACGGCGCTCACCAGGGCGATGGTGCCGGCAAAGGGGGCCGCCAGCCGGGTGGCCTCGAGCGCCGCGCGCGCCGCAGCGACGTTTCGCCGCGCCAATTCCAGGAGCGCAAGCGAGCTACCGAAGACGTCGGACGAGGTGGCTTCGCCGGTCAGTGCCGCCAAAAACGCGCGCGCCTCGTCCAGCGTGGCGCCGGCCAATGTATAGTCGGCGCGCGCGGCTTCGGTGTCAATGCGTGGTTCCGCGACATAGGATGCGCCCGTCTGACTATTGATGCGGGTGAACTTCTCTGGCAAATACACCTCGCGGTACTGCTTCGTGGCGTACGCCAGGTTGGCCTCTGCCCGCGCCAGCGACTTCTCGGCCTCGGCGATCTTCTTCTTCTGATCCTCGGTCGGCGAGGGTCCGCCGTCCGCCTTGGCGGTCGCAAGAGCCGTCTGGGCTTCCGATTGGCGCTCTTCCCAATACAACACCCCGGGCGTCACGTAGTACTCGAGCTTGTTGCGAGCCTTCTCCAGGTCGGCCTCCGCCGCAGCGACCGCTTGGCGAGCGCGCGCCACGGCCGCCGGCGAGGTGAGGTCCGCCAGGTCACTCTCGGCCCGCGCAAGATCCCTCTGGGCAGCGGCATCGTCCAATTCGATCAAGACCTCTCCTACCTGAACGGTGCCGCCCAATTGAACGTTGACCTTGGTAACCAGACCGGTGCCAAGAAACGACAGGCGTGCCTCCTGCGCGGCAACGACAAAGCCGGAGGCGGTCACGCCCGTGCGGTCAACTTCGGGCGGCGCTGTTGCGCCGCCCAGGACGACGGTCGGCAGCGGCTGGTTCGACGCGCCTGCGCCGCCGCTGCAAGCAGCGAGGACAAGCGCGCAAAGGGAGAAGACGATGGTTGAGTGTTTCATGGCTCACACCGAGGTTTTCTGGGTTCCGTTCTCGGCAACCAGGCCGTCGCGCAATGTGACGACGCGGCGCGCATACTTAATAACGCGCGGGTCGTGAGTCGCGAAGACGAAGGTCACGCCCGTCTCCTTGTTGAGGCGGGTCATGGTCTCCATCACCAGTTGACCGTTAGGCGTGTCGAGGTTGGCCGTCGGCTCGTCGGCCAAGATGAGTTTGGGCTTGACCGAGAGGGCGCGGGCGATGGCGACTCGTTGTTGTTCGCCGCCGCTCAGTTGATCCGGGCGGTTACGCGCGCGATCCGCCAAGCCCACAGCCTGCAGCAATTCAGTAACGCGAGAATGGCGCTCACCGGCCGAGTGGCCGTTGAGCAGCATCGGCATCTCGATGTTCTCGAAGGCGGTCAAGGTGGGGATCAGGGCGAAGAACTGGAAGATGAAGCCGATCGTCCCACGCCGCATGTCCGCCCGCTGGTCCCGGTTAAGCTGGCTGACGTCCTTGCCGCTGATGAACACCCGGCCGCTCGAGGGTCGATCGAGGCAGCCTAGGAGCTGGAGCAGCGTCGTCTTGCCCGAGCCCGAGGGACCGACCAACGCGGTGAACTCGCCGCTGTCGATCGTCAGGCTGACCCCTCGCAGGGCCTGGGTCTCGACCTTTCCGATCTTGTAGACGCGGGTGACGTTCTCGACCTTTGCGACTTCCATGGGAGATCTCCTTTCGCCTATTTCTCAGCGCGCAGGGCAGCCACCGGCTCCATGCGCGAGGCGAGCACAGCCGGATATAAGCCAGCCAGCAGCGTGACGATGAACGACATCAGTGTCAAACGGACGGTGTCCTGGATGGAAAGCTGGGTATAGATCCTCTCGCGGAAGAGCATCCCCGTGAATCCGAATTTCTCAATGTCCAGGGGGAGACCGAAGCGCGTGAAGTAGGCTATGGCGAGGCCCCCGATCGCCAGCCCGAGCAGGATCCCGCCCACAGCCAGCAATCCGGATTCCGTCAGGAAGATGGCCATCAGCCGGCGCCCGCGCATGCCGATCGC
>JBGOXY010000140.1:0-6194 GCA_041479415.1 Anaerolineae bacterium | reverse complement strand
CCGAGCATGTAGCCGATGCCCCAGCCGATCAATCCGCCGCCGGCGCCCGCGTCCGCGCGCGTCAGGTCATTGCCAATGATGGCATCCGCCAGGCCCAGGACGGCCAGCACCGCAATCTCGAGCGCGATGATCTTGCCCCAGCGCAGCTGCAACCTGTGGCCGAGCCGGGTGCCGACGAGCAGCACAACGCCCGCCACTGCGCAAAGGGGGATGAGCCAGGCGCCCCATCCAAGCCACTGGCGGAGAAAACCAGCCAGGGGGGTGAGCAGCGTTCCGCGGCCTGCGCCGGCCAGGGCGACGGCGCTCAGCGCGGCGCCCAAGGCCAGGCTGATGGTGGCCAGGTCACCCAGGTACGGACGCAGCGGGGCTCCAGCCTCATTCACCCGCTGGGTCACATCGCGCACGAATGCCGCGCCCGGCAGATCCGCCAGTCGCTCGGGCAGTCCATCTTTCGGCCGTCGCGCTCCGGAGGAGGGCATCCGCCTACCTTTCTTCCGTCCCGGCCCGTTCGGCGATGGCACGCAGGCTGAGGGCAATGCGCCGCGCACTGCCATCCACCGAGAGGATGCGCGCGACCACGTGATCCCCTTCCTGGGCGGCCGAGCGCGGATCGGCAAGCGGATCTGCGCACAACTCCGTGATGTGGATCAGCCCCTCGATCCCATCTTCGAGTGCAGCAAAGGCGCCGAAGCTGGTCACGCGAGTAATGCAGCACGGCACCTGCTGGCCGGCCGCATAACGCTCGTCAATTCCCGCCCACGGGTCGGGGCGCATTCTCTTGAGGCTGAGGGCCACCCGGCCTTGCTCGCGATCGACGCTGAGCACTTCCACCTCGACTCGCTGTCCGCACGAAACATAATCGCACGGATGGCGCACGCGGCCCCAAGAAATCTCCGAGACATGGACCAGTCCTTCCATGCCGCCCAGGTCGACGAAGACCCCGAAATTGGTGATGTTGGTCACTTCGCCCACCCGCCGTTCGCCGGGGCGGAGCGAGGCCAACAGGCTGGCGCGGCAACCCGGCCCGGCTTGGGCTGCCCGCTCAGAGAAGACGATGCGCCCTCGCTCGGGGTCGAACTCGATGATCTTGACGCACATGGGCGAACCCACCCGCCGCAGCATGAGGTCGTGCCGCTCCTCCTCGGAAGTCAGGGCCGGCAAGCCCATGACGTGCGAGGCGGGGACGAAGCCGCGCAGCCCTTCGGCCTCCACCAGCAGCCCGCCGCGGTTACAGCCCACCGTGTCGACCTGGGCAATGCCATCCTGCTCAAACAGCTCGCGCGCGCGCGACCAATCCAGTGGCGTACTCGCGCAGCGCTCTGCGGGCGCGCCGGCCCGGCTGCGCGGCGAATACCCGCGATGTTCCTCGTGCATGACCGAGGCCCACCAGGCCTCGTCTTGCGCGGCGGCGCCTCCCGTCTCCCACTGGACGGACTCCTCCGGACGAATTCCTGTTCTTTCGCTCGCCATGATGGTGACCTCGCTCGATGAGGGCGGGACCCCCGCCTCATGCCGGGGCTCCCGCGGGCCAGGAGAGGCTCTGCGCTAGCCGACCACGTCGTAGTCGGTCGCGCGGTCGTGCGACCGCCTCTCCATTTCGATGATGACGCGCGTCACTTCATCCAGGGCCACACGCTGCTTGCGATACAGGTCGGCCTCCGACACAGCCAGGTGCCCGGCGATATCGCGCACCCGCCGGCCTTGGACGAATTTCATCTCGAGGATGTTGTACAACAGCCATTCGCTGGTGAAGCGGCGCTCGCCCTCCGGGCGGACGCGCTCGATCGCCCGTCGCAGCACGCTGCGCAGCGCGTTGACCGAATTGCCGTCGTGCGCCTCCAGTTCTTGCTGGACCACGCGCAGGTTGAGCAACGGGCTCTGGGTGAGTTTGGGTCCGCCCCAGTAGTGGCTGAGGGCCTCGCGCACCCACTGCGCCAGGTCCGCGTCCGGCGGCAACCCTTCGCTTGGTGAGGCCAAAAGGCGTGCCTGTCCATAGCGCGCGGCAGCGCTTAGGCGCTGAATGCGATCCACCTCGGGCACCAGCCGGTCGACACTGGCGAAAACCTCCTGCTGCAAACGGCGATCTTGCAGCGCCTGTGCCGCGCGTTGCGAGAGGCGCATGAGGGACTCCAGCGCCTCCGGCCCAAGTTCCAGGCGATCCTCGTGCGAGGCCATTCCCAAGAGCCCAATCACCTCGCCGCTTTCCGGCGCGTGCAGCGGCAGAAGCCAGTACTGCCCCCAGCGGAAGATGCTCTCTGCGTCGGGTCCGGCGGCTTGCAGGTGCGGCGGGGGGATGCTCGAGAGATCAGCCTTCAGGGGCAAGAGCTCCTGCAGACCAACACCCGCTTCGAAGAAGGTGCTGCCCTCCGGCGATCGCTCAACAATGAAGGCCGCCGGCACGCGCAACAGGTCGCACAGGCCGGCCAGCAGCGTCTCCAAGAATTGACGCAAGTCCGAACGCGTTAGCACGCGCTCCTCGAGCGTTTCCAGCCGGCGCAGGTCTGCGCGGTCTGCGAGGGATCCGTAAAACAATCGCCGCTCGAGGGGAACGCGCAGCAGCGTGATCAGGAACTGCAGCATCACGATCGTCGCCACGACGGCCAGCGGAACAGCGCGTGTGTTGGGCATGCCCACCGCTCGCGCCAGGGCACCGAAGATGACCATGACGGCGAGCGTGGTGGCGGCCACGATCGGCCCGCGCAGCAGCCATTGGAACAAGCGCCCCTTGATCACCCGGTCGGTCAGGCTCACGCCGAAATAGGCGGTGGCGTAGGCCATCACCACCAGCAAAGCCGCCACCAGGCTGTTGCTCGAAATCACCACCAGCCAGAAGAGCAGCGGGTGGACCGAGGCCGCCTCGCCCACAAAAACCAGAAACGGGAATGAAGCGAGCGCCGGCGCGGCTGATCCGCTGATCAAGTACAGCATGCGGCGGCGGCTGGTTGAGGTCTGGCACCGCCGGTAGGCGCGCACCAAGTTGACGCCGGTGAGCGTGAGCAGACCGGTGAAAAACACCGGCACGATCCAGAAGGCCGGGCCGGCGGCCAGATGCGCTTCTTCCGCCGTGACCTGCACATGGGCGACGATCAGGTCGGTCAGCGTGGCCAAGTAGATGAGCACTGTGCTGGCCAGGTACATCGCCCGCACCGCCAGGCGGCGCCGACCGCGCGAGGGGCGTCCGGTGCTCGCCAGCAGCGCATCCGAAAAGTGCAGGTAGGCGGAAGGCAGAATGGCCGTCCCCACCCACTGAATGCGCAGCCACATCTCGGCCTCCGCCAAGGTCGAGGAGGTCGAGGCCAAGACCGAAGAAACGGCAATCAGGGTGACGCACGCCAGAATGACCGCGAAGGCACGGGCGACGCGGTCGCGCAAGTTGAAGTTGAGGCAAAATAAAAGCAGGGAGAACGCCGTGATGGCGATCCCCGCAACCAGGATACGGTTGAGCGTAGGGAGGACGGTTAGGAGAAAGGCTACCATTTACCGACGTTGCACCGCGCGAAAGGCAACAACACCTCTCACGATGGGTTCGTGAAGGATTGTATCACCTGCAATCTCATCGAGTGTTCTCTCTCCGCGAGACCTCGGCGCCCGTCCCGCGGTTCATTCGCCCAGGCCAGAACTCAAGTCGGCCTCGCGCTGTGCCTACGGCTTAAGTGGCGCGTGCGGCGGCTCCCCCCGGGCACAGGCCGTCGTCGGGGCCTTGGACGCGCCAGGTAGGGCGGCGCGTTGACCCAGAGTCCTCACCCGGTCTTCATCCACATTCCAGACCGCTATTGCCCGCGGTGAAGGATCCTGAGAGGTGTTCGATCCGCTAGCGCGCCGGGCTGGCCAATACCTGAACCGGCACGATGCAGGCGCGGGGCGAGTTGCCCTGCGAATCGGTAACGATCAGGCGCAAGTGGTAGACCCCCGGGGGTACGGTGGTGCTGTCCCACGTGCCCAGCACATCCTCAGTCACCGGGGTATTGGAGGCCGCCAGCGTAACCCACACCTCGCCCGCCTCCGGATTCGAGAGTTCATACTTGTAGAAGGCGAACTGGTCGATGTTGGCGGTGCCACGCAATTCCACTTCTCCCTGCACCGCCTGACCCGGCGTGGGCAGAGTGATGGTGGCGCGCGGGTTCGCGCAGCCGCTCAGATCGACGCCAAACAGTACAAACGCAGTGGGGCTAGGCGCGGGCTGGGGCGCGCTCGAACCGGTCGTGCGCACAAGCTCCGCGCGCTCCAAGCTCGGCAGAGCCAGGTGGACTGCTGCATACACCAAACCGCCAGCGAGGCCAAGCAGCGCAATGGTGAGGGTGGCGCGCGTCTGGCGCCAATCCAGGGCTTCGCGTTCGAGCCCGAAGATGGTCTTGCGCAACTCACCGCGGGCGAGGGCAATGCGGCGCACGTTGGCCAGCACGCCCAGCGCCAGCAGCGCGTAGATCACGAATTCGATGGGACTCAGGAACCGCAGCAGAGCCAGCATGAGGTCGGCTACAGTCCGCGTAGCACGCCGCGAACCAGCCGCTCGAGCTTGGGGGCGATCTCTTTCCCTGCCGCGAGAACTTCTTCGTGGGTGGTCACGGTCGTGCCATCGAGATTGGCCTTGTTGCTGATGCCCGAGAACCCGAGCACGCGGCTGCCTCCATGATGCGCCGCCACGACTTCCGGAACGGTGGACATGCCCACGGCATCGGCGCCGGCCATACGCAAGAAGCGCAAGTCGGCCGGTGTTTCAAAGGCCGGGCCGGCCAGGCATACGTACACGCCCTCACGCAACCGAATGCCCTCCACATCCGCCGCCTGACGCGCCAGGGCCATCAACTGACGGTTGTAGGCGCGGCTCATGTCGGGAAAGCGCGGGCCGAGCCGATCGTCATTCGGCCCACGCAGCGGCGAGAGCCCGGCCATGCCGATTAGGTTGAGGTGGTCGGTGATCAGCATCACCTCGCCCGCGTGGAACTCCGGGTTGACCCCGCCCGCGGCGTTGGTGATGATGAATGTGTCAACACCCGCCATCTGCAATGTACGGATCGGCAGGCCGATCTGCGCCATCGTGTAGCCTTCGTAGTAGTGGACCCGGCCCTGCAGAACCGCCACCCCGTGGCCCTCGAGGGTGCCGATGACCAAGCTGCCGGCGTGGCCTTCCACCGTTGAGGTGGGCCAGCCGGGTATCTCGCCGAAGGGGATGCGGACGGGCGTCTCGATCGCCTGCGCCAGGGGCCCGAGCCCGGAGCCGAGAATCATTCCCACCGTCGGTTTGAGGGGAGTGCGCCTGGCGATAACCTCGGCCGCGCGCTGAAAATCCTCCCGCGTAAAGTATTCGCCCATGTGCGTGCTTCTTCCATTGGATCGCGAATGGTACCGGCTAGTTTACAGCAATTGGCGGAATTCCGCGCATTCGTGCAGCCTCCGCCTGCGGCGGCCCTGGGGATTCTCCTTTCGCTAGAGAATCAACATGGCGTCGCCAAACGAATAGAAGCGATAGCCGCGCGCCTGAGCCTCGGTGTATGCATTCAAGATTCGCTCGCGCCCGGCGAAGGCGCTCACCATCACCAGGAGAGAGGACCGTGGAAGGTGGAAGTTCGTGACCATTCCCTGCACGACGCGGAATGCATAGCCCGGCAGAATGTACAGCCGCGTCGGGCCCTCCCAGGCGGCGAGCGGCTCGGACTCGCTCGCGCTCCCGGCCTCGAGCGCCGCGCTCTCGAGCGCACGCACACTGGTCGTGCCTACCGCAATCACGCGCCCGCCCGCGGCGCGGGCTCGGTTGACGCGCTCCGCCGCTTCGCGGGAGAGGCTCATCCACTCACTGTGGATGGTGTGCAATTCGACGTTGGTTTCGGTGATCGGGGCAAAGGTGTCGAGCCCCACGTGCAACGTGACGTAGGCCAGACCGATTCCGCGTGCTTCGAGCTCGCGCAACAAGCCGGGCGTGAAATGCAAGCCTGCCGTCGGCGCCGCCGCTGACCCTGGTGAGCGGGCATAGACGGTCTGGTATCGGCCCGCATCCGCCAGCCGCTCGTGAATATAGGGAGGCAGCGGCATTTCACCGACGCGCTCGAGCTCGGGCGTAATCGGCGAAGAGAAACGCAGCAACCGGCGTGCGCCGCCCAGATCGTCCTCGATCCGCACCAGGATTGGCGAGGCCGGCTTCTCTGCCTCGTCGCGCCGCCCCACCACTTCGAGTTCCACCCCGGGGCGCAGCCCCT
>JBGOXY010000139.1:0-6250 GCA_041479415.1 Anaerolineae bacterium | reverse complement strand
CGGGAGGTACCGGACGATAAGTGCCTGAGCTGCATCTTCCATGAGCGGCCAGGCGAGTGCATTGTCGGTCAACAAACACCACCTTTGTAGTCAAGAATAAAACTGCCCCCCTTCCCTTCAGTATCACCCGGCAACACATGGCGGGCATCATCCAAAGGGTGGATTCGATCGGTCGAGGTGTGGAGTTCCATGGAGGCCTGCGCGACAGGCAGAATAAGGCTGTTCTTGGCCCGAGTCCCATGGTTTGACAGGTCACAAGCCCGTGATATAATGCACTTCCGCTGCCCCGGCAGACGACTGCTGGGGCAGGCGCACGTATCGGACCCTCCCCGCCGTTCGGGCCCTGTGGGGCGTGGACGTCGGCGAAGCGAAGGAGAACCGAACCATGAAGTACGCCATACTGGAAAGCGGCGGCAAGCAATACCGCGCCGAGGAAGGCCAGGTGATCGAGGTCGACCGCCTGGCCGCTGAAGAGGGAAGCACCGTCGAGCTCGAGCAGGTGCTGCTGCTGGTCGACGGTGACACAACCCACGTGGGTGCTCCGCTCGTCACCGGCGCCCACATCAAAGCTAGCGTGCTCGAGCACATCCGCGGCCCGAAAATCCTGGTCTTCAAGTACAAAGCCAAGATGCGCTACCGCGTGCGCCAGGGACATCGGCAGAACTACACGCGCCTGCGCATTGAGCGCATCGCGGCCGGCGGACGCACCGCCGCCAAGAAAGCCTCCGCCGGCTAGCGTGCCGCGCGGTGTGAGATTGGGAGGTTAGCCATGGCACACAAGAAGGGCGCCGGTTCCAGCCGCAACGGCCGCGACAGCCAAGGCCAGCGATTGGGCGTGAAGCGCTACGGTGGTCAGGCAGTGCGCGCCGGCACGATCATTGTTCGTCAGCGCGGCACGCACATTCACCCCGGGACGAACGTGGCCCGCGGCAAAGACGACACGCTGTTCGCTACGGTGGACGGCCTGATTCGATTCGAGCACATGACCGGTGGGCGCAAGCGCGTCAGCGTGCTGCCAGCGGGCGAGTCCCAATCGTAGAACGCAAGCAGGCTGCGGCGGCGGGAGGACCGGACTGCACCCCGGGCCATCCGGCCTGCGCCGTCGCGCGACGTTTCCGGGGGAGGGCACTCAAATGAAGGCGGGTATTCACCCCAAGTACTTCCCGAACGCGACCGTGATCTGCGCCTGTGGCAACACCTGGCACACTGGCTCCACGGTCGAAGTGATCCATACCGACATCTGCTCCAATTGCCATCCGTTCTTCACCGGCGAGCAGCGCATCGTCGACACTGAGGGGCAGGTGGACCGCTTCTACAAGAAGCTCGAGGCGCGCACCGCTTACCTGGTGGAAAAAGAAGCCCGCGTCACAGCGCGCACCTCGACCGACCAGCCGATCGCCACGCTCGAGCTGGGCGAACGCATCAACGGCACGCTGACCCGCGCCGGGTTGGAGACGATCGCCCAGGTGCTCGACAAGCTGGCCGAGGGTGAAGAAGCGCTGCTGGCAGTGGACGGTTTCGGACGCAAGAGCCTGATCGACCTGAAGAAGCGCCTGCGCCAACGCGGCTTTGTGCTTCCCGGCGAAGAGCCGGAACCCGTCGAGGCCTAGTGCGGCCTGTTGTTTGCGACATATCGAGCGAGCCTGCGCAGGCTCGCTCGATATTTTTATTTCCGCATCACGGGGCGGCCGCCTTTTGTGAAGCCCGCCCGAGTGAGGTAGACTTGGCCGCAAGCCGCTCATGCCCGGGAGGAGGCACCATGCGCAAGGTCGGCTCGGTGGAAGTGATCTGCGGGTCGATGTTCTCCGGCAAGACGGATGAACTGATTCGCCGTTTGCGCCGCGCGCGAATCGCCCGCCAGAAGGTGCAAGTCTTCAAGCCCGCGCTCGACACACGCTTTGCCGTGGGCAAGGTCACTTCGCACGCCGGCACCGATTTCGACGCCACGCCGGTGCGCGGCGCACGAGAGATCCCCGCCCAGATCGAGGCCGGAACCACTGTGGTGGCCATCGACGAGGCCCAATTCTTCGACGATGAGATTCTGCCGGTGGTGCAGCGCCTGGCCGATGACGGCTTGCGGGTGCTCATCGCCGGGCTGGATACCGACTTCCGCGGCGAACCCTTCGGCCCGATGCCGACCCTGATGGCCCAGGCCGAGGTGATTGACAAGCTGCACGCGATCTGCATGGTGTGCGGCGAACCGGCCACGCGCACCCAGCGCCTGATCAACGGCAGGCCGGCGCGCTATCACGACCCGGTGGTCGTGGTGGGTGCCAGCGAAATGTACGAGGCGCGCTGCCGCGCCCACCACCAGGTGCCGAGAGAATGAAGCCCGCCGACTACCACGACCTGCTCGCTGAAGTTCTCATCCCGGCCGAAGAGCTGCAGGCACGCATCGCCGAGCTAGCGGTAGAGATTGACCGCGACTATCGCGACCGCGACTTGCTGCTCATTTGCATCCTGCGCGGCGGAGTCATGTTCCTCACCGATCTGATGCGCCGCCTGACTGTTCCGCACGCCATCGATTTCATGGCGCTGGCCTCCTACGGCGCGGGCGCGCGCGCCTCGAGCGGCCAGGTGCGCATCACCCTCGACCTGGTGACATCCATTGCCGATCGCGACGTGCTGATCATCGAGGACATCATCGACAGCGGGCACACGATGGCCTCGGTGATGGACTTCCTGCGCACTCGTCAGCCGCGCTCGCTCGAAGTGTGCACGCTGCTCGACAAGGCCGAGCGGCGCGAAGTGCATGTGCCCATCCGCTATCGGGGTTTCGTCATCCCCAATAGGTTCGTCTTCGGCTACGGGTTGGACCTTGACGAGTACTACCGCAACTTGCCGTTCGTCGGCGTGGTGCGGTCCGGCCCGAATTAGCCGCGCGCACGGGGGCTGCAGGTGAGCGTTCGCCAGGCAGGCGCGCCGGGGGAGTTCTGGGGCGCGGCCGAGTTTCCGCCGCTCGTGGATGCGGTGCGCCAGGCTACCGGCGGGCGCAGCGAGGTCTATCTGGTTGGCGGCGCCGTGCGGGATGCGTACCTGCACCGGCCGGTGAGCGACCTGGACTTCGTCGGCACGGGCGATGGCATTGAACTTGGCCAGCACGTCGCGCGCAGCCTGCAGGCTGCGTTCTATCCACTCGACATAGAGCGGCGAGTGGGCCGGGTGCTCGTCGAGAGTCCCGGCCGCAGACTCACCCTCGATTTCTCCTCATTGCGCGGGCAGCGCCTGGTCGATGATCTGGCGGCGCGCGATTTCACCATCAATGCCGTGGCCTTGCCGCTCGCGAACCTTGATGCGGCGATAGATCCCCTCGGCGGGCTCGACGACCTGCGGGCCAAGACGCTGCGCGCGTGCGCTGCCAGCTCGCTGGTGGATGACCCGGTGCGTACGCTGCGGGCCGTTCGCCTGGCCGTGCAACTCGAGTTTCACATCGACGCCGCGACCCGCGAACTCATTCGTTCGGCAGCAGCGGCCCTGCCCCGGGTGGCTCCAGAACGCATCCGCGACGAGTTCATGCGCATCATGGCCGGGCCACGCGTGGCCTCCGCCTTGCGCGTGATGCAAGCGCTAGGTCTCTTGGCATTGGTCGTGCCCGAGACGGCCGGGCTCGAGCACGTCACTCAACCCCCGCCCCATATACATGATGTGTGGAATCACACCGTGCTGCTGATCGACCGCCTTGAAACCTTGCTGGCCGTCCTGGCTCCCCAGGCCCACGAGGACTCGTCGGCCGATCTCATCTTGGGCCTGGCCTCCATGCGCCTGGGGCGGTTCCGCGAAAACCTTCAGGCGCACCTGACGCGAACACTGTCGGGCGATCGCCCAGTGCGCAGCCTGACCTTTCTGGGGGCGCTTCTGCACGACGTCGGAAAACCCGACACGCGTGGCGTCGATTCCGAGGGCAAGGTCCACTTCCTCGGCCACGACACGTTGGGCGGCGAGTGGGCTGTTCGCCGCGCCGTGCAGCTTCACCTTTCAAACATTGAGGCCGACTACCTGGGCCGCATCGTGCGCCACCACATGCGCCCGCAGCACCTGGCACGCGATGGCCCACCCTCGCGGCGCGCGGTCTATCGCTTCTTCGCGGCCGCCGGCGAGTGCGGCGTGGATGTCTGCCTGATGAGCCTGGCCGACATGCTGGCGGTCTATGGACCGACCCTCAACCAGGATTCATGGGCGGCTATGCTCGACACCGTGCGCAGTCTGCTGGAGAGCTACTTCGAGCACGCTGCGGAGCACCTCGACCCGCCGATGCTGCTCACGGGCGATGAGATCATGCAGGCACTCGGGTTGCACCCCGGACCGCAGGTGGGGTATCTGCTGGAGGCATTGCGCGAAGCTCAGGCCGCCGGCGAGGTGTCCACGCGCGAGGCGGCGCTGGAGCTTGTGCACGCACGGGGAGCACAATCGTAGAGCACATCCCCTCGACCGTCTTCGTGGAACGCGACGCTGGGCTGCGCCCTCTTCGCATTGATAGCAGGTGCCCGCCGTCGTGGGCGACGGCGGGCACCTGTGTTTGTGATGACAATTCGGCCGGGCGCGTTAGGGGTAGATATCGTTGAGCACGGGTTCGTAGTAACAGCGGCAACCGTTGGGCGCGGAGCACGCGCCTTGCGGCAAGAGGGGGACCTTCTCCTTCGGGTACGCTCCTTGGACGGCGGCGCACGTCGGGCAACAGTCGTCGGCCACGCTCACCCGCACCATCGTGACGCGCGGATTGGCTTGTAGGCGCCCCAGCGCGGAGGTCAACGCCATTCGCCGACCGAGGTCAGCGCCACAGGTGGGGCAGCGAGAGGCATTATCCGGAATCGGGCTGTTGCATACCGCACACGTAAGCATTGCGCCTCCCCGTTCTCCGCGCGATTCTACCGCAGCGCGAATACCATCGCTCCGCGTGTTACGCTCGCCGCGGGTCGCCTTCATCTGCTCTAGGGGTAGGCCTGCAGGTTGACCTGCGGCTGCAGGCGGTCGATATCGGCCCGGCGGCAGTCGGCTGTGGCAGGTGTAAGCAACACCGCAGCGGCCGCAGCGAAACCAAGGCGCAGGCCCCACGCCATGTTCTGCCCGCGTGCATACGAGGCGGCGAGTCCGGCCAACACGGCGTCCCCGGCGCCGGCGGTGCTCACCGCCTTCACCTGCGGAACGGCGATACGGAATCCGCCCTCCGGCGTCAGGGCCAGCCCCCCTTGGGGGCCAAGCGTCACAATCGGCCAACTGTGATAGCGCTCATGCAACGCGAGCATCGCCTTCCAGATCGACTCGAGGGTGGTGAGTCTCTCTCCTGCCAGCGACTCCAATTCGACACGATTGGGTTTGACCACGGTGGGGTGCGCCTCTAATCCCGCGCGCAGTGCCTCTCCCGATGCGTCGAAAAGAGACGGCACACCGGCGGCGCGAGCGGCACGCACGAACTGCGCGTGCATCGCGGGCGGAACACCGGGCGGCACGCTGCCGCCCAGCACCAGGCACGAGGCGCCGGGCAGCGCAGATTCGACCTTCGATGAAAGCTTAGCCACATCGGCCGGTGTGACAAGCAGTGACTCACTGGCGATAGTCGTCTGGCCGATCCCGTCTTCGGGCACAATCAACACGTTCTCCCGCGTGGACCCCTGCACCCAGATGAAGTCGGTCTTCACACCGCGGGCGCGCAGCATGGCCTCCATGCGGCGCCCGGTCTCTCCGGCGGCAAAGCCCAACGCCAGGCTGGGTTGCCCGAGCTCGCCAAGAATCCACGAGGCGTCGGCAGCCTTGCCGCCCATGCCGATCGCCTCGTGCGAGGCGCGCAGAGTCTGCCCGAGCTCGAAATGCGGCACGAACAGCGTGCGGTCGATGGTGGTGTTTGGAGTGACGGTGACTACCATGCAGCTACGCTCGCGGAAAGGGTCAGCCTTCGGGCGCTTCGGCCGCGCGGCCGGCCGCCAGCGCGGCCTGGGCGCCCTCGATCCAGGCCCGATCGCCAGTTAAGAGCGACCCGAGCAGGACGATGCGTGCGGTGATCTCAATGCGCTCGGTCACATCGAAGGCCGTGTCCAGATCACACGCAACGACGAACAACCCGTGGCCGGGGACGATCGTGGCCGCCGCATACGGCGTGCGCTGATTCCCAAAGGCGGCCAACGCCTCCGCCACGTTATCGGCCAGGAGTGCAGTGTGCGTGGGGGCATAGCGCGCAATGCCAACCGGCCCCAAGCGCTGGACGTATTCGAGCACCGGTGGCACAGGAAGGCCGACAGCCGCAAACACAAGTGCG
>JBGOXY010000138.1:0-6318 GCA_041479415.1 Anaerolineae bacterium | reverse complement strand
CGGGCAGCTTGTACCTTTCGCCCCGCCTGTCCTTCGCCGCTCCCATCCGCGTCGATGAGTTGCGGGCTGAAGCCGGCACCTCGGAACTTCTGCCCACCATCATCGCGCGGGAGAAGCAACTCCTGTCCGAGCATCTCGCGGTCTTCGGAGAATCGCCCACGCTTTCCACAACGCGGCCATAGGCCCGCGCTCCGGCCAATCTCGATTTCATTCCCCAGTCAAGACCCAAGTCCTGCAGAGTGCTGGGGCGTACGTGGCCCCCGCGGCGGGACTGGCCGCCCGCGACCCTCTTTCCCTATATTCGAGGCGCATGAGGGAGGAGGGAGCGTCTGCCTGCGCGGCAGACTCCATCACTTACGAGAGGTCCTCGTTGGGTCCTTGAAATGACCTATAATATTTAGATAGATTGCATCCAATTGGCAAAGCGAGGCCAGTGGAATTGAGTGTCCTTTCACAAGACAGACATCGCACCGCAGTTTTATCACTCACCATCGCCAGCCCCGACCCCAGGGACGAGTACTTCACGGACGCGATGACGGGTGGACTGATCCTGACGCTCTCAAAGGTCGCCAGCCCGCGCGTGATCGCGCGGGCAGCGATCATTCAATATCCCAAGGAACACGAGCTCATTGGCCAATCGGCCCGCAGACGAGAATAGTGGCAAGAACCAGCATGCGAACAGAAGATGCAGCATCCAAAGGAGGACTCGATGACACGCTATCTGGTGGAAGTCCCACATGAAAACACGAAGGTTGCCTGTGATCGGGCGATACGCCTTTTCCAGGAGACAGGCTCGCACTTCGTAACTAACGCGGACTGGGGGTGCAGCGATAACGTCCACAAGGCCTGGTTCGTGGCAGAGGCCGACAGCCGCGAGGAAGCGGTCGCCATTCTCCCCCCGCTCTTTCGCCAGAGTGCGACTATCGTTGCTTTGCAGAGGTTTGGCAAGGACGATCTTGTGCAAAGCAGCGAGAAGCACGGAGCGCGGCCATCGAGCTAATGTGAGGCGGGGAGTGCGTCGGCCCGCGGCGGCCGCAAGGGGTGCAGCTCGGCGATGCCGGAGGGAGCTCAGATACAAGCGTCGAACGGTGTCCCTGGCCTAGGCACCTTCCAGCGCACCAGGCTGTAACATGCTGCTCCGATCTCGCGTCTTCTATTCGCCCAATGCCGTTCGGCGGACGACGTCGAGCGTCTCCAGCGCTGTGAATCGGTGACGCTGCAAGCCGTCCTCGTTAAGATAAATGTCGCCCAGGTGCGGTTCGCTGGTCTTGGTGTATAGCCCGCGGTTGGGCAAGTCCCCGGTCGCCGCCCAGAAGTTCCATAACGGCACATCGTACTCCACGGCCAGCGTCGCCATGTCCAAGTTGATGCGTTCGTCGAGCTCGCGGTTGTCGGCTTTGGTTGCCAAGATCGGCACGACCCCGTTGGCCACGAGCTGATCGAGGATGCGGCGAAGATAGTCGATGTTGCGCGATTCGTAGTGCGTCCCCACATTGATGATGACGAAGGAAGGCCGGTGCAAGCGCAGTTCACAATCCACCGGCGTCTCGTTGGGGCCACAGGTGTACTTGCCCTCATGCCATTCGATCCATAGCAGGGCCCCGGCCGTGGTCCCGCTCTTGATCGTCGGGCTTTCGCGATCAAACGAACCGGCGAAGTAGGCGACCGTCTCCTGCAACTGCGCCGGCAGCGAGGCGACGACCGACGGCTGCGTGTCGTAGACCCCCAGGAAGATATCGGCCACGCTCTGACAGTCCCCCAAAATCGAGAAGGCATGGGCATCATTGCCCAGCGATTGTCCGCGATCGAAGATGTCGCGGACGTGCATTGGGACGCTGGGTACCACCGGCCAGGATTGCCACGCCTCGGCCGACATCGGGACGGGCGAGGGCACGGCTGTCGGGAACGGTGGCGGGGTGGCTGTCTCACCTATAGGTATCAGGCTTGGCGCTGGCTCGCTCATCGGCGTTCTGCCTACCGCCGAAACCGAAGGCTCCCTGGGCGGCGTGCCGCTCGTCTGGCAAGCTCCAAGCAGCACCGTCCCTAGCAGAACCACCACGACGTGCTTACTTTGTGTACCCACAGACCAGCCAATCTCCACCGCTCTGGATGACCTGATAGGTGCGCGCAGTGAGATCGAAGCGGCGCACCTCGCTGCCGTAAGTTGCATCGATGCTCCCCGTGCAGCGGACTTGGGGCGTATCCCCCTCGCCCTCGATCACCGCACAGGCCACCCCATTGAGTTCAGCGCGGACCAACCCAAACGAGTCGTATTCGACCAACGCCTGCGTCTCGTACTCCGGGCACGTCAATGCCGTGAAGCGCGCCTCGTCCCTTTGGACGAGCGCCCGCAACAGCCCCTCCACCGCCTGTGAAGAAGCCGTCCGCGCGGGCGCACAGCTCGCAAGACCGGCAGCCAAGAAACCGAGCCCAATGAAGAAGAGAATTCTGCGCATGACACCCTTGGCCCCCAGATTGGGAGTCCCGGAATGTTACCACCAGTCTCTCGGCCGGTGGGTCATGTTATTATCATGACCTGCCCGAGCGATTTCATGGGCACGCGGCTCAGCTCGCCGGGTGCCGCCAGTCGCATGGCAAGCCGCCGGCCCCACAGGGATCAGAAGCCGAATCGCCGGGCCCTTCACCGTAATGAAGAGACTGCTCGAGAAGACATTCACGCGCGAGAACTTGCTGGCGGTTTGGTTGTGCCTGATGGCGATCGCTGTGCTCATCCTGACCGCCGACAGCAGTCCGACCTGGATCTACCAGGGCTTCTAGATGGCCCTCGGTCAGATTCTCGTCGGCGCCGCTCTCGCGTTCTTGTGGATACTGATCTTCCCTCACCGGAAGCGGCTTTACTTTCTGCTTACCAGCAGCGTCATCGCCGTCTTCTGGTTTCAGCCCGGCCTGCCGATCCGCGGACTCGATTTCTGGCTTCCGTTCGCGACGCTCGCCATCACGGTCGCAACCTGGGCCTTAACGGCTCCAGCGGAGGTGCGTCTGACCCGCGCCAATGGGGTCACGGCAGCCTTTGTCGTTGCACTGGTCCTCCTCCTGGGCGCCACGCGCTACCTGCCCGCTGAACCATTGCTCACCGCCGGCCGGCCCCCGCCCCTGACTTGGCTTGCCCTCGCGCTGGCGGCCGCTGGGCTGTTGGCCTTCGTGGCGAAACGCGGACGAAACCCGGCACTCGCCATGAGTTTGACCCTCGCCGCTCTGGTCGCCACCCTCGTCGTCCTCAAGAACCCAACTCTGGCTATGTGGGCGGACCTCGGGTTGAGGCGGCTCACCGGCCAACCCGTCACGCATGCGTCGATTGCCGACCTGCAGTGGCTTGGTTTCTCGTACATTGCCTTCCGTTTGATGCACACGATTCGTGACCGCCAGGCCGGCCGACTTCCACCGGTGGACCTGGGAGAGTTTGTCACATATGTCGTCTTCTTCCCCTCACTCGTGGCGGGGCCAATCGACCGTCTCGAGCGATTCATTCAGGATGTGCGTGGACCCCTCCCGCCCGCCCAGGATGCCGTGCGAAACGGCGGCTGGCGAATGGCCATAGGGCTCTTCAAGAAGTTCGCCGTGGCGGATGGCTTGGCATTGATCGCGCTGAACGCGACGAGCGCGCAGCAGGTCCGCGGCGCCGTCTGGGCGTGGGTGCTGCTGTATGCGTACGCCCTGCGCATCTACTTCGACTTCAGCGGATATACCGATATTGCCATCGGGTTGGGCCAATGGCTCGGGGTGAGGCTTCCGGAGAACTTCGACGCGCCGTATCTCCAACCGAATCTGACCCAGTTCTGGAATCGCTGGCACATGACGCTCACCCAGTGGTTCCGCACGTATGTGTTCAACCCGCTGACGCGACGGCTGCGCAGCGGCGCCCGCCCCATGCCCATTGCGGCCACCATTCTCGTGACCCAAGTTGTCACGATGCTCCTGATCGGAATGTGGCACGGTGTGACGTGGAACTTCGCGCTGTGGGGTGCATGGCACGGTCTCGGCTTGTTTGCGCACAATCGGTGGAGCGACTACATGCGGCGCCACGATGCCGCTCCAGGCCAATCTCACGCGCTGCACGGCCTCCGGCAGGCGTTGGGAGTACTGCTCACCTTCAATTATGTCGCGCTCGGCTGGGTGTTCTTCGCGCTTCCCTCTCCCGCACAATCGTTGGGGTTCATGCTCAAGCTCGTTGGGGCAGCAGGATGAACCAGCCGACGCGAGAGAGCCGCCCGCCGGTCGTCAGCATGCCACGACTGGCAGCCAAGGTGCTCATCCTTTTCGTTGCGGCCAATCTGGTCTTTGCGGCATGGACTCCATCCGGCTTAGGCCGCCTGTCGTTGTACAACCGCCTCGTCCCGGGCCGAGAGCGGCTGCCCTTTGGCGAATCGCCGCAGCTGTCATACAACCTCAGCCTGGAGGACCTGGAGGCGATGTTCGCCTCGCACCGCATCTCCTCTGAGCAATCGCGCCCGGATGAGTATCGCATCCTGGTGCTCGGAGACTCCTCGGTGTGGGGCGCATTGCTGCGTCCGGAACAGACGCTGGCCGCCAAGCTGGCTGACCTCGTGCCGATTGTGTGTGGCAAGCGAACAACGGTTTACAACCTGGGATACCCCACACTTTCGCTCACCAAGGACCTGCTCATCCTTGACCGCGCGATGCGCTACCAGCCCGACCTAGTCCTGTGGCCCACCACACTCGAGGCATTTGTGCGGGAGAACCAGCTCGCCTCGCCGGTCGTCGTTGGCAACCCCGTGTACGCGCGCGATGTCCTCGTTCGTGCCGGCCTTTCGTCGCCAGGTGTCGGGCTACCCACGCGTCCGAGCTTTTGGGCGCAAACCTTCATTGGCCGACGGCGAGCGCTGGCCGACCTCATCCGCCTGCAGTTGTACGGGGTGATGTGGGCCGCCACGGGGATCGACCAGGCCTATCCCGAGATCTATCCCGCGGCGCAGACTGATTTCGAGGCGGACTCATCGTTCCACCACGAGTCCGCTCCGCCGCTCGACGAAACGCACCTGGCTTTCGAAGTTCTCGATGCAGCGGTACGAGTCGCCGGCCATGTGCCGGTGCTCGTTGTCAACGAGCCGATACTCATCAGCCCTGGAACCAACAGCCAGTTGCGCTACAACTTCTACTATCCACGCTGGGCGTTCGACCAATTTCGAGGACTCATGCAGCAGAGGGCGCTCGCATCGGATTGGGAGTACTTGGATCTGTGGAACCTGGTGCCCGCGAATGATTTCACCAACACGGCAATCCATCTGACGCGCCGCGGCGAATCGATGTTGGCCCAGTCGCTGGCGCAATCGATTCGCGCCCGCGGATGCCGATGACCCCTTGTCGCGTCACGATCATTGGTTGCAGGCGCCGACGGACGGAGCGCCGTCGATTGACCCCCCAACCGCTATGGGTTTTTGCGAGATGCGAGCCGAGGCGGCTCTTAGACGAGGAGACGGGCGATGGGACACACTGAAGCGCGATTGCGGGAATATCTCGCCGCGAACTGCTTGCACATACCCTCCGACGAGATCCCGCTCGATCAGCCGTTGCTTTCAACCGGGCTGGTCGACTCCTTCCACCTTGTGGACCTGGCAATGTTCATCGAGACCGAGCTTGGAGCTCGGATTGACGACACCGAACTGAACCCCCGCACGTTTGACACCCTTGCGCAACTGACCGCGCTCGTGGAGCAGCGACAGCCATGAGCCTTCCCGCCCGAACGCTGCCTCAGGTCATGTTCGACCGGTATCGGACGAGCCCGGAGCAGACGGCGGTGGTGCTGCGACTGAATGAGGGCGAGACCGCCCTTACCGTGCGTCAGCTCGTTGACGGCGCACTGGGCTATGCCGCACGGCTGCGGCAGGCGGGCATCGCGCCCGGCGAGGTGGTGATCGCCTTGCTGCCTCCCGGCGCGGAACTTCTGCACGCGTTCCTGGGCGCGATGTTCCTCGGGGCCATCCCGAGCATCCTGCCATTCCTTACCGAGAAGCTCGATCCGCAGCGCTACCGCGAGAGCCTCGACAGCCTGATGTCGGTGACGCGGCCGGCGGCGCTGATTGCCGAACCGGGCCTGGCAGACGTGCTGCGCACTCAATTGGCGCATGCCAGCGAAGTCAAGGCAATGCTGGCAAGCGGCGCGCCGGGAGTGGACCTTCCACCCATCGACACAGCCACGCTGGAGGGTTTGAGGGCATCGCCGGATTCGCTCGCCCTCCTGCAGCATTCCTCCGGCACGACCGGGTTGCAGAAAGGGGTCGCGCTATCCCACCGAGCGATCCTTCGTCAATTGGATGCCTACATTCCCGCGCTCGGCCT
>JBGOXY010000137.1:0-6368 GCA_041479415.1 Anaerolineae bacterium | reverse complement strand
CGGACGCTGCGCCCGCTCGACATGGGACCCGTGCTCGACTCGTTCCGCAAGACGAACCGAGCGGTGATTGTGGAGGAAGGCTGGCGATCGTACGGCGTGGGCGCGGAGATCGCCGCACGCATTTACGAGGAGGCTTTCGACTTCGTCGATGCGCCGATTCGCCGCGTTGCCCAGAAAGAAGTGCCGCTGCCTTACAACCGGGTCCTGGAACAGCTGGCCCTGCCGCAGGAGAAGGACATCATCCAGGCGGTGCGGGAGGTGCTCTGATGGCCGACATCGTCATCATGCCCAAGCTCGGCTTCGATATGGCGGAAGGCACACTCGTGCGCTGGGTGCGACGGGTAGGCGAAAACGTAACCAAGGGCGAGGTGCTGGCCGAGATTGAAACCGACAAGGCGACGGTGGAGGTTGAGTCCGGTTTCAGCGGCGTTGTGCGGCAGCAACTCGTCGAGGCCGGGACGAGCGTGCCGATCGGCTCGCCGATCGCGGTCATTGGCACGGCAGACGAGGTGATCGACCTGGCGAAGATCGCTGCGCCGGGTGCGGGCGCGGCCCCCGCCATTCGGGCTGCTGCCCCCGCGGCCGGCGCAGCGTCTCAGTCTCCTGCGGCTATTGCCGCCGAGCCCAGCCCTTCAGAGCGCTCGGCCGCTTCGCCGCTCGCACGCCGCCTTGCCGCAGAAGCCGGGCTCGATCTGGCGAAGGTGCATGGAACTGGCGCGGGAGGGCGCATCACGCGCAAGGACGTGCAGGCGGCGCGCCCGGCCGAAGGCTCGAGCCCAAGCGCCTCGCTCCCGCCCCTGGCGTTCACACCTGGACCTGCGGGGGAAGACGTGCAGGTCCCACGCACGCGGCTGCGCCAGGCCATCGGGCGGCGTATGACCGAGGCCAAACAACAGCTGCCGCACTTTTACGTGACTCATGAGTACCGCGTGGAAGCGCTCATGGCTGTCCGCGCCCAGGCCAATGCCTATCTGGGCGAGGCCGAGAAACTCTCGGTTAACGATTTCCTGGTGAAGGCCGTCGCGTTGTGCCTGCGCCAGTTCCCGAATCTGAACGCCTCGCTGGCGGGCGATGCGGTGGTCCAGCACGCCGAAGTCAATGTGGGCGTGGCTGTTGCCGTTGAAGGCGGGTTGTTGACCATCGTGACGCGCGAGGCGGATCGCAAACCTCTGCGCCTTCTGGCTCGCGAAACGCGCGAAGCGGTTGCCCGCGCTCGCGAGGGCAAGGTCCGCCCGGCGGACGTGGAAGGGCCGACATTCACGGTCAGCAACCTGGGGATGTTCGACGTCGAGCACTTCATCGCCATCATCAATCCGCCCGAGGCGGCCATCCTGGCCGTCGGATCGGTGCAGGAAGTTCCAGTCGCAGAGGCTGGCGTGGTCAGATCCGGATTGCGTATGAAGGCGACTCTCTCCGCCGACCATCGCGTGACGGACGGAGTTGAGGCTGCGCGCTTCCTCCAATCGCTCGCGCGCTACATCGAGAACCCAGCGGGTCTGCTGCTGTAATCTTTCGCGGTGGTGGGGAAGGGGTTTGGTCCGATCGTTCGCGCGTGCGGGGAAGGATACCTGCGAAGTCCTCTCTCGAAACCCGCCAACGCAGGTTTCGAGAAAGGACTGAGCGAAAGCAGTCAAGCGTAATGCATGCTATGCCCTCCTCAGGCGAGTTTGAGGAATAGTGCGCCGCAGGAATCAACGCGGGCCATCATTGCGATGGCCCGCGTTTGCGTTCTGGGTGCCGTGAACTGCTACTTGGTGCACCGCAGGTAGTTGATATTGAAGTAGACCGGGCTGCGGGCGATGACATTATCGGCGCGGTTGGTGGCCACGAACTGGTAGTTCAGCAGCGCGTCGTCGAACGCAGTGTAGGTGGGAATGTCGTGGGTGTAGAGGCTGATGTAGTAGTAACCGCCGGTGAGGGGGTTCATGGCGATGCCCTTGTTCCAGCGCGTGACTTTGCCGGTGATCCGATCGCGCAGGCGCACGAAGAGCACAACGCTCTTGACTTCTTGGGAGGGCGTGACCGCGACGCGGAAGGTCTCGACCATCGTGCCGCAGTTCTCGGAGAACCACCAGACCTTCGAGTCAGAGATGTCGGGCACGAAGGAGTAGCCGCCCGGCAGCGGAGTCTTCGTCGGTTCAGGCGTAGGCGCGGGCGTGCCGCTGGTGGGAGTGGGTGAGGGGGTGGCTGCGATGACGGGCTCCGGGAGGAACTGGAAGTCCCAGCCGAGATTGACGCCGCTTTGAGCCTCGCCGTCGGCCAACGTGAGCTCGACGATCTCCGGGGCGGGCCCGCTGTTGCGCACGGGGGCGGTCCACGATCCGGGGATGAGCACGGCGTCATTGCCGTCGGATTGAGCGTTAGCCGAAACGCAGTAGGCGCCAGCGTTCAGGCCGCCGAAGGAGAAGGCCCCGTCGGGTCCTGTCACCGTGGAAGCCAGGCCGCTGGCGGGGCAGGCGCCGTCGCCAAGCTTGACCGTGACTCCCGAAATGCCGGGTTCGCCGGGTTCGAAGATGCCATTAGCTGCGAAACCGCCGCCAAGCAGCGCGATACATCCAGGCGGCAGCGAAGCCGGGGTACCCTCGGGCACAGCACACAGGTCATGCCACACCAGACCGGCGATCGATCCGGACCCGCCCGCAACGGCGCACGCACCGGTGAAGTTGGTGGTGAAGCTGCGAGTAGCCGAGTATGGGCCGAGGTTCGAATCCGCTGCACCGGCCACGCGCCAGAAGTAAGCCGTGCAGTCGGCTAGGTCGCTGCCCGGCGTGCGGCGCATCGAAGGGTTGCCCGTGCCGCCGCTCAGGCTCGTATCGGCGAAGCTGGCATCGGTCGCGAGATCGACGCGGTACGATGGGGGCAAACACCCGGCACCCGGGTACGACCACTGCAGGGTGGGGCGGTTCTCGGTCACCGTCGAGCCATCGGCCGGAGAATCAAGTCCGGGCGCCGTGAGTGCCGCGGCGTCACACAGTGGGCCACTATAGAAGCGCATCGGCGAAGAGTACGGACCGGTGTTGGTCCCGCTGACGGCCGCCGCACGCCACCAGTATTCGTGCCCTGGCGTAAGCGGCGTCGAGGGGGTAAACGATGTGGCTGTCCCCGCGGAGTTGCCACCCAGAGTGGTGTCGGCAAAGGTACTGTCCGAGGCAATCTCGACGCGGTAGCTCGAGGGCGCGCAGGTGCCGGTGTAAGACCAGGTGAGCGCCGGGGCGAGCTCACTGACCACCGAGAAGTCCATCGGTGCGATGAGCGAGGGTGCCTTGAGCGACTCCGGTGAGCAGGTCGTGGTCTTCGTGCCTCCTAAACACGAGGTCAGCACGAGCGAGATGACCATCAGCCCGGCCACCAGCGTGTATCGGCGAAACGATTGTGGGGACATGAACGCCTCCCTCTGGGTTCGGAATGCGGACAGCGCGACTGCCCTGCGAGTCGACGCGGGCGGGGCGCTAACTGCCTGCCGGAATGACGACTTCCTCTTTTCCGGCCAGCTTGTCCTGGATGCGTTGCAAGACTAGGTCCAGGTGCTTTGCCCGGTGAACAAAGTCCAAATCGTGGCTTAAGATGGTCAGGACCGGGCACATGTCGAAGCTCTGAAGCCACTCGTTGTAGAAAGAGTCGAGCAGGCTCAAGTACTCGGCGGTGATGCCGCTTTCCATGCCGCGCGCCCGACGCTGGATTCGCTGCATCAGCACCTCAACAGGTGCCTTAAGGTAGATCAGCAGGTCGGGCGGCGGCAGGTTGGCCATCACCAGGTCGAACACACGCCCGTAGCTGAGGTGGTCCCGCTCGCTGAGGTTGCCCAGATGATGCAACGCCCGTGCGAAGATGTAGGCGTCTTCGAAGATACTGCGATCGAGGACGGCGGACTTGGGGTTGGCCGCCAGCTCCAAGTACTGTCGCGCGCGGTGGCCGAGAAAGAAGATCTGCAGTTGAAACGACCAGGCCGCCATATTCGCGTAGAAGTCGCTCAGGTAGGGGTTGTCGGCGACCGACTCATACGCGGTCAGGTAGCCCAGGCGAGCGCCGAGACGCTCGGTGAGCGAGGTCTTGCCGGCGCCGATATTGCCGGCGACCACGATCATGCGTTTGGTCATGTGATAACTCAACCGGCTCGGCTGCGAGGCTCCCAGGGCCGCTGGCGGGCCACAGCAGGGGTATTATCCGCGGTTTTAGCCAATCGCGCTAGCACTCGCTGTGCCCGCAGGCGTAGCACTTGCGGCAGCCTTCCTCGTTGACCACTGCCGCCTCGCCGCATTGCGGGCACAGATCTCCGATTTGCATGTGGATTTGCGTCAGCGGCAGCTTGGCCTCGCTGGACGGGGCCTCAACCACCGGCGGCGGTGTTTGGCCCAAGTATTCGGCCAGAGCGCGCGCCACCCCATCCGGAAGGGAGAGCACCCGGTTGGGGCCGAACCCAAACGGCCGTCCGCCGCCGATACCCGCCAGTTGGCGAACGATCTCCGCCAGGCGATCACGCGGAAGGATCGGCGAGTCAACGCGCAGCACGTATGAAATCAATCGGCCCAGGGCCTCCGACACGGCGGCGGTCTCGGAGCCGGCCTTGGAGGTGTTGATGAACGCCTCGAAAGGCTGCCCGCCGCCGTTCTGGTTGACTGTGACAAAGGCTTTGCCGAGCGGGGTATTGACTTGGTAGGTGCATCCTTCCAGGCGAGTTGGCCGCGGGCGTTTCGCCTCTTTCCACAGAGGCATCGGTTTTTCGACGGGGGCGACCGGTTCCACCACCGGTGCCACAGCCAGGGATACGTCCTTGCCCTTGGCCTTGGCGGTCTCGACTGTTTCGAGCACGACCTTCTCGCGCGAACCGGTGACGTACACCGTGATTCCCTTGCAGCCCAATTCCCAGGCCAGGAGGTATGCCTTGGCGACATCCTCTTCGGTGGCCGTGGGCGGGAAGTTGATCGTCTTCGACAGGCTGTTGTCGACAAACGCTTGCATCGCCGCCTGCATGCGGACGTGTTCTTCGGCGCTGATATCTTGCGACACGACGAACACATGCCGAATAGCATCGGGCAGGTCTTCGATATCCTGGCACGTGCCGCGCGCAATCACCTGCTCGATGAGCGCCGCGCGGGTTGCAGGCTCCAAGTTCGCCTCACCCAGTGCGTTTTCAAACAGCGGGCTGACGTACGGCAACTGAAGGTCCTGGCCGTTGTCGTTGACGTGGCGGATGTAGGCCAATGCGAATACGGGTTCGCATCCATAGCCTTCGCAGCCGGCTACGGTGGCAATCGTGCCGGTAGGCGCGATAGTGCATTGGGCCGCATTGCGCACGCCGTCGCGACGCATATCCTTTTCAAGCGAGTCCCAGTCCAATGGCGGTCGGCCCCAATCATGGAGATGGGGCACGATCGGGCGCGGCGCGGTCCATGAGAAGTTGTCCGCGCCATAGATGCTGCCGCTGATGGCCGGGAAGGCGCCGCGGGCGCGTGCCAATTCGATGCTCGTCGCCAGCGTGTGATAGCGTACGAATTCGACGACTTGGCTGGCAAACTCCTGTCCATCCTCCGACCCATAGCGAATGCCGACGTGGTACATCAGGTCGGCCAAGCCCATGATGCCTAGGCCGATGCGGCGTGCCTGGTCGGCGGCCTGCTTGAGTTGCGGCACGGCGGGCACGTAGGCGTTGGCCGTGACCACGTCGTCGAGGAAGCGGGTGGAGAGCGCGACGCTTGCGCCAAGCTTGTGCCAATCCACGCGATGCTCGGGTGCGAGGTGCTGGGCCAGGTTTACCGATCCGAGGCAACAGTTCTCGTATGGCCCGAGCCATTGCTCGCCGCACGGGTTGGTGGCCTCCAGAGGGTAGAGGCGTGGCACCGGGTTGAATCGGTTGGCGGCATCCAGGAAAAGGACTCCCGGTTCACCGTTGTGATGAGCCTGGCGAACGATCTTTTGAAACAGCTCGCGTGCGCGAACCTGTTTGTAGGTTTGCAGAGGGACTCCCGCCACGCGAGCCTGGTCGAGCGTCCCCTCGAAGCCGTGATACTCGGGCGAGTCGACATCGGGGAATACCAGGTCCCACATCTCGTCGGCGCGCACCGCGTGCATGAAAGCATCCAAGACGCCGACGGAGATGTTGAAATTGGTGATGGCGTTCTCATTGATCTTGCAGGTGATGAATTCCTCGACGTCTGGATGGTCCACTCGCAGCACAGCCATGTTGGCGCCGCGTCGCGTGCCGCCCTGGGCGATCACACCGAAGGCTTCGTCATAGACGCCGAGAAAGCCTACCGGGCCCGTGGCGCGCCCAGAGGAGGATTTGACCAGGCTGCCCTTGGGTCGCAATCGCGAGAACGAGAAGCCGTTGCCGCCGCCGGTCTGCTGGATGAGCGCCGCATCCCGCAAGG
>JBGOXY010000136.1:0-6384 GCA_041479415.1 Anaerolineae bacterium | reverse complement strand
CCGGGCACCTGGGGTGTCGCTCCTTCGGCTTCGACGACGGTCGCCAGAACGAGAGTCTCTTGGCGCTCCAGTCGGCGGAGGACCTCCGCGTAGATGTTTTTTCTTTCGTTCATGGCGATGGCCGCTCGAAACCCGGGCCGGGCCCGGTCTACGGATTGGCGTTCAGCCCAAATGGTGAGTTGCTCGTTTCGAGTGCGGGTGACCAGACGGCGCGGGTGTGGAGCGGGTTTGACTGGACGTTGCGCGCCACACTGTTCGGCCATGCAGCCTTCATCCACAGTGTGGCCTTCTCTCCAGACGGCACCGTGCTTGTGACGGGAGCCTCTGACGGAGTGCTCAAGCTGTGGGACACGCGCGAGTTCGCGGTGATCAACACGCTGCAGGGCGGGTCGGCCGCAGTGAACTCGGTGGCCCTATCGCCCGATGGGAGGGTATTGGCGGCAGGCTCGTCCGACACGCTCATCCGCCTGTGGGAAGTGCCCAACGGTCGCGTGTTGGCGACCCTTTCCGGTCACTTCAGCGAGGTGAAGGCGGTCGCCTTCTCACCCGATGGACGATCGCTGGTTTCGGGCGGCTGGGACGACACGCTTCGCATATGGATGGTGCGCTAGCCGCCTGGCTGTGCGCCATTGCGGGGGGGACTGCACCTGCGCTATGATAGACAGGATGATGGAAAACGGGTCCACGGAGAAACGCATGTGGAGGGAGTACCTCAGCCCCGTCTCGCTGGATGAGGCGGTGACAGCCCTGAATCGGTTCCAGAGCCGGGCACGCATCGTGGCCGGCGCGACCGACCTTATGCTCGAGCTCGAGCGCGGCGTGCGCACAGGAGTGGATGTACTGATCGATGTGACCCGCGTCCCAGGACTCGACCGCATCCAGCGCTTGGACGACGGCATGCTCGAAATCGGGCCGCTGGTTACACACAACGCATGTGTGGCTTCGAAGCTGCTGGTTGAGCAGGCCTGGCCTCTGCCCCGTGCGTGCTATGAGGTGGGTGCACCCCAGATTCGCAATCGCGGGACGATCGCCGGCAACCTGATCACGGCCTCACCCGCCAACGATAGCATCACGGCACTGATGGTCCTGGAGGCGGAAGTTCGCCTTCTCTCGGCGCGCGGAGAGCGGGTGGTGAGGCTAGCCGACTTCTACCAGGGCGTGCGCCGGACGGTGATGGCGCCCGACGATTTGATGGTCGGCATCCGCTTCCGCGCTTTGCGTTCGGGCGAACGCGGCAGCTTCCTCAAGCACGCGTTGCGCGCCGCTCAAGCCATCTCGGTTGTGAATGCCGCCTGCGTTGTGGAATGCGACGACCGAGGGCGGGTGCTCTCGGCGCGCATCGCGCTCGGCTCCGTGGCGCCGGTCGTGATGCGTGCCCCGCGAGCTGAGGCCGCCCTCCGGGGCCAGCGATTGGAGGAGGCCGTAGTGCGCCATGCGGCCGAGACCGCCGCCGACGAAGCCCGTCCGATCGATGACGTGCGCGGATCGGCGCGATTCCGCCGCGCCATGGTGGCCCACGCGGTGGCACAGGTGTTGCGTGAGGCGGCTCACGGAGCTCCGACGGCGCACCTGCCTGCCTCGCCACCGCTCTTGTGGGGCAGCGCGCGGCCGATGGGCGGTCAGCTGGAGCGCACCGAACACCACTCGGCCGCAGAGCCGATCCACACCCGTGTGAACGGCCGCGAGTTCGTCGTGAGGGGCGCAAATCAGAAAAGCTTGCTGCGCATGTTGCGAGAAGATCTTGAGATGATTGGCACCAAGGAAGGCTGCGCGGAGGGGGAATGCGGTGCTTGCACGGTGTTCCTCGATGGTGTCGCGGTGATGGCCTGTCTGGTCCCCGCCCCGCGCGCCCATCGAGCTGTGATCGAGACGGTGGAGGGTCTGGCAGTTGAGGGGCGATTGCACCCGGTCCAGCAGGCTTTCGTGGAATCGGGGGCGGTCCAGTGCGGGTATTGCACTCCGGGGTTCGTCATGTCGGCAGTCAAGCTGCTCGAGGAGAACCCACACCCCTCGCGGCACGAGGCGGCCCAGGCGTTGGCCGGCAACTTGTGCCGTTGCACCGGTTACTACAAAATACTGGATGCCATCGAGCGCGCCGCCCTGGGCGCAGGAGGTTCGGCATGAGCGGCTCCTACCATATTAGGCTTCCCGGCGAGGACACACGTCGCGCAGAGCCGCATCCCACGTGGATCAGCGTGGGCTGCGTGCTTGTGGTGGGCTTGCCGGCGCTCGGGTATTTACTGGCCGAGTACTTGCTGCAGTTGAACTTCCAGCGGCACTTTGTTTATCTCCCACCGGAGTTGGCTTGGCCGCCCGCTTCGCCGTATCTTTTGGTTAAGCTGGCCATCGCGGCGCTCTCACTGCTCATCGGTACAGCGCTCTTCACGTCCGTTTTCGGTCTGATCTGGCCGGTGCGGCCGGGCAAGTACGACGTGCCCGACATGAAGAAGCCGCTGCCCAAGATCAAGAAGTGGCGCTGATCATTCAATGAGTGAGCGCGGGACGGCGCGAGCCGATCACAGAGGCATTCCCCGCAATCACTCTCTTGACCCGGCCGGCGGCTGCCGACGGCGAGCAACCGAACCGTCAATCGCTGGTCGAGGAGGACACCATGTCGGATTCGCAACGCTATCAGACTCGTGTGGGTGAATCCCGGTCGGGGCGCAAGCCGATCGAGATGCTGTGGAACATCCTCGGGTTCGGGTTCGCCATCGTCATGGGGGTCGCCGGGTATTTGGGCGCGGATTGGTTCATTCTCGAGAATGAAGTCAGCCACTGGGTGTACCTGCCGCCGGAACTGACCTGGCCTGCAGCGGCGCCCTTTCTTGGTCTGAAGATAGGCGTGGCGCTGATTGCGCTGTTCTTAGGCGGCGCGGTTTTCACCCTCCTGTACGGGCTGGTCCAGCCGGTGAAGGGCGGTCGTTATGATGTCGAGGGCCACGAGAGTAACCTGCGCGGCTACAGGAAATAGGTCCTATGCCGTCAGTGGGTGCCTCCCCGCCGCGTGCGGATGCGGTGGCCAAGGTCAGTGGAACGGCCCTCTACCCGGGCGACATCAACCGCCCTGGGCAACTGCACCTCAAGCTGCTCTTCGCGCGACGACCGCACGCCGTTATCCGGAGGCTAGATACATCCCGAGCGGAGGCGCTGCCCGGGGTGGTGGCTGTCTTCACCGCCAAGGATGTCCCGGTCAACGAGTACGGCCTGATCATGCCCGATCAACCGGTGTTGTGCGGGCCAGGTTCGAGCAAATCCGGAGCGGACCGCGTTCGCTTCGTCGGCGACCAGGTGGCGTTGGTCGTTGCAGAGAGTGAGGTCATCGCCGCCGACGCCCGAGACCTGATTCGCGTGGAATACGATGACCTGCCGGTGGTTAGCGACGCGCGTCAGGCCCTCGACCCGCGGTCACCGCTGCTCTTCCCCGAGAAAGCTACCAATGTGTTCTGCTCCTATCGCATCCGCAAAGGACATGCGGTGGCTGCGCTGCGCCAGGCGGATGTCGTTGTGGAGGGGGAATACCACACCCCCATGCAGGAGCACGCCTACTTGCAGCCCGAAGCGGGGTTGGCCTACATTGATGACCAGGGGCGGATCACGGTGGTGGTGGCCGGGCAATGGATTCATGAGGATCAGGAACAGATTGCCCATTCCCTTGGCCTGCCGCGGGACCAAGTGCGCGTCATCTATCCCGCCATAGGCGGAGCGTTCGGAGGCCGTGAGGACATGTCGGTGCAGATTGTGCTGGCCCTGGCCGTATGGCGGCTGCACCAGCGCGGCATCTCACGGCCGGTCAAGACCATCTGGTCTCGGGAAGAATCAATCATCGGGCATCACAAGCGGCACGTGTTCCACTTCCGCACTCGCTGGGGTGCCGCCCGCAGCGGGAAGCTTGTAGCAGCCGAGGTGGATATCATCCAGGACGGCGGTGCGTACGCCTACACGTCGACCAAGGTGCTGGGCAACGCAACGTTGATGTGCACGGGCCCCTATGAGATTCCCAACGTTGCCGTGGATTCGCGCGCGGTGTACACCAACAATCTGCCGGGTGGCGCCTTTCGCGGGTTTGGCGGGCCGCAGGGACTGTTTGTCGCCGAGACTCAGATGAACAAGCTGGCGGAGAGGCTGGGCATCGACCCGGTGGAGTTGCGCCAGCGCAACCTGTTGACGGAGGGCGCGCTGCTCTCGGTCGGGACGCCGCTGCCACCTGGGATCAGCCTGCAGCAAGTGCTGGAAACTTGCGCCGAGCGCTCTGGTTGGAAGCGGACGGCCGCGAGCTGGATGCGTCCGTCGGCACGACAGCCCGAGCCGAAGCCAGGGCATTCTGTGCGGCGGGGCAAAGGCTTTGCCTGCGGCTTCAAGAACGTTGGCTTCTCTTTCGGAGCCCCCGAGAAATGCTGGGCGTCCGTCGAGCTGCGTGGGGCTACCGAGATCGAGGAAGCTATTGTTCGCCACGCCGGAGCCGAAGTGGGTCAAGGCGCGCACACGGTCATGGCACAGATGGCCGCCGAGGCCATGGGCCTGCCCATCGGGAAGGTGCACATGGTGGTCTCCGACACGGCAGAGACCGATGATTCCGGATCGGCGTCGGCCTCCCGCATGACCTTCATGGCGGGCAACGCCATCCTAGGCGCGGCGCAGGAAGCCTTGGCCAAGTGGAAGGCCGAGGAGCGCCCGGCGCTGGCACGCTTCGTCTACCGTCCGCCGGCGACGACTCCGTACGCCCCAGAAACCGGGCAGTCGATGCCCAACTTCGCCTACGGATACGTAGCGGAAAGCGCCGAGGTGGAGGTGGATACCGACACCGGCGAGGTGCGTGTGCTGAATGTCGTTTGCGCCAACGACGTCGGCCGCGCCATCAACCCACAGCAGGTGGAGGGACAGATCGAAGGCGCGATTGTCCAAGCCCATGGATACACCCTGCTCGAAGACTTCGTGATGAAAGACGGGCAGGTGCTCACGCCTCACCTCTCCACTTACCTCATCCCAACCGCGCTCGACATCCCCGGGCACGTTGAAAGCCTCATCCTCGAACATCCCGACCCACGAGGGCCGTTCGACGCCCGCGGTATGGCCGAGATGCCCTACCTGCCTTACGCGCCGGCCGTCATCGCCGCTGTCCACGAGGCGACAGGGGTGTGGTTTGACGAGTTCCCCTTGACGGCCGAGCGTGTTTTGCGCGGCCTGGGGAAGTTGGGTTGAGTCTCATCCGTGCATCTTGCGCGTGCTAAGCCAGAGTCCCGACACGAGATGTGTGCGATCCGCTTCATGAGCGTGTTCGCCGCAGCTGGGTGGTGCCGGCCGTGTTTGCGGAGTTGAAGCGCCTGTGACATCGCTCGCTTCTGGCAACCAACTGGAATTCACCTTTCTTCGATTCCCAGTCCTTGTCCGCGGCGGAGGCGACTTGGGGTCGGGTGTGGCTCACCGCCTGGTCCGGGCCGGCTTCCCCGTTGTCGTTGCGGAAGTGGCAGCGCCACTTGCAGTGCGCCTGGGTGCCTCCTTTGCCATGGCCGTTTGGGAGGGCGAAGCCCACGTTGATGGACTGACGGCTCGGCGTGTTGCCGGGCCGGAGGCCATTCGGGACTGTTGGATGAGCGGAGCCGTACCGGTCATCATTGCGCCGGGGTTCGAGGCGTGGGATGAGGTGGCGATCTCAGCCATCGTCGATGCACGCATGCTTAAACGCGCGGGCGATCCGATCGGGCAGGGCGCCCCGCTCACCGTGGGGCTTGGCCCGGGGTTCCGGGCCGGCATGGACTGTCACGCGGTTGTGGAGACTCAGCGCGGCCATTGGCTTGGGCGCGTCTACTGGCAGGGCGGCGCGAGCGACGATTCGGGCGTTCCCGACGCCGTGCACGGACACCTGGACGAACGGGTCGTGCGCGCGCCGGTTGCAGGCGTTGTTCATCGCATTGCGGCGATCGGTGACACAGTCCGCGCGGGTGTGCCCGTTGCCGAGATTGATGGCACGCCAATTCGTGCCGCCATCGACGGCGTGGTCCGTGGGCTGATACACGACGGGGTGGCGGTCTCCACGGGATTGAAAATCGGCGACATCGACCCGCGTGGCCTGCGTGAACACTGCTTCACGATATCCGACAAGGCATTGGCGGTTGGCGGTGGTGCGCTTGCCGCGATTCTGGAATCCAACGACTTCCGACGTTTACTCAATCCGCAAGGCGGATTGAGGCCGCCGGCCGGTACGGAGATGGGGCAGCCGCCGTGAGATTAGCTGCAGCCCTCGATCTTCGTGCGGGCGAGGTGGTGGCGCTGGTCGGGGCGGGGGGCAAGACCACCGCGCTCGGTTGCCTGGCGAGCGATCTCTTGGCCTTTGGCCCCGTCGTCTCCTCCACCACAACCCACCTGGCACTCTCCGAAACCAGATTT
>JBGOXY010000135.1:0-6394 GCA_041479415.1 Anaerolineae bacterium | reverse complement strand
TACGAAACCCGCTATAATCCGCTCCGGCCAGAGTGACCACCGTTTCGGTATCGCGCGAGCAATTCGCTGCATCGCGCCGACCTGGCCGAAGACCATTCCGCCGCTTGAGGTGATGCATGAAGGAAGAACGGGTCGTGGACGACCCCCCTGGACCTCGTAGCACGCCTGCCAGCCGGGCCATCCCCCGGCGCATATCCCCGCCCATGACCGTGGCCGTTCTGGCCAACCTCAAGAAGAACTATCCACACTCCGAACACGGCCCGAGTGATGATGCTGTCGAATACGACCGCGAAGAGACGGTCGAGGCCATTTGTACAGCTCTTCAGGAAGTGGGGCACACAGCCACGTTTCTCGAAGGCGATGAGAGCCTAGTAGATACTCTACGCTCACTCCACCCGGACTTCAGCTTCAACATCTGCGAAGGACGGCGCGGGGACTCGCGCGAGGCACAAATCCCGGCGCTGCTCGAAATGCTCGGCATTCCCTACACCTGCTCGCGAGTTCTGGCCAACGCAATCTCCCTCGACAAGATGATCACCAAACGCATCTGGCGTGATCGCGGCCTGCCGACAGTCCCTTTCCAGGTGTTCTCGGAATCCACCGCACCATTGCGCTCAACGCTGCGCTTCCCTCTTTTCGCCAAACCGATACGGGAAGGATCGGGCAAGGGTGTCGGCCCCGGTTCGGTGCTGCGCACCGAACCCGAGTTGCGCGAACGGGTGGAGCACATCCTCACGGCCTATCACCAGCCCGCGCTGGTCGAGAGTTATCTTCCGGGGCGTGAATTCACGGTGGGTATTCTTGGCAACCCCGGCTCGACCGAGCGCCGATCGAACCCGGACCTGTACGAGAAGGATGGCTTCCATTACTTCCCCGTACTGGAAATCGATCCGACCGTCGGCACCGGGCGCGGAGTTTATGGCGCCGAAGCCAAGCTGATCACCCCCGGCGAGGAGGGCGCGCCGCTCTACTTGTGCCCGGCGGATATCCCGCCCCAGTTGCAGAAGGAGATGTACCGGCTGACGCGCTCAGCCTTCCTCGCGATCGGTTCAGCCGATTGCAGTCGCGTGGATTTCCGCCTGGATGCCGAAGGGCACCCCAACTTGGTTGAAATCAACACTCTGCCCGGGCTGAACCCTGATGTGAGCGACATGTGCATCATCTCCAAGGCCGAGGGCATGCACTACGCTGTGCTGATCAACGAAATCCTCAACCTGGCCATCGAACGACACGGGATGCTCGTTTAGCGACGGCGCCCGCGTGCTCTGCTGACCCTCCGGGAAGAGGGCACAGCACGCCTTACCGTTGACCGCTCGCGCTAGGTATTCGCAAGGGTCGCCCGCTCGGGCGACCCTTTATGTGTGGCTCCGCTGAGTGCGCATTGTTCACTTGTATTGCGGTGGGGGAGCCGTTGCCACGGCGCTCGGGCAAAGAAGGCGAACCGCCCCCTATCGTTGGAAGCAGCTCATTGCCCCATCGTGCCGCGCGCTGGGCGTCCAATCAACATGAGTTCACGCCTCGGCCGCACAGAAGGCATGCACCGCATCGTACAGTACGCGCATCCCCCACAGGAATCCGCGCACCGGTATGCGTTCGTCATGAGAATGGACCAGCTCGGCGTACGGCTCGCCGGGTTCGAGGAAGAGAGGCGAAAACCCGTAGGTGCGCACACCCAACTCGGCCACGTGCTTGGCGTCGGTCGCCCCACTCAGCATGTAGGGCGTGACGATGGCTTGAGAATCATGGGCGCGCAACGTGGCGCCCAGGACATCGTACAGCGGGGTCTGGGTCGAAACCTCGAGTGGCGGCGACGAGTCGTCGACGCTGATCTCGATGTGCGGACCGAGCACCGCCCGGACTTCGGCCAGGAGTTCTTCCCCCGATACACCTGGCAGCGATCGGCAATCCACTTTGGCCTCGGCCTCCGAGGGAATGACATTTGTCTTTTGGCCCGCGCGGATGACTGTCGGCACGGCGGTATTGTGCAGCACCGCATACAAGTGGCTGCTGAGCTGCGCATCGCCGAGCCGCCGCATGACGCGTTTCGTCTCCCGCGTGCTATTCACCTGGGCCACCGCCTGCCCCAGCTCGCCGCCAACCACCTCGCCCAGGGCGCGCAGGTACCCCGCGCTATGCTCCGTCAGGGCAAAGCGCAGGTCGCGGCGGGCCAGCCGCGCGAGGGCGGTGCTCAAGCGGGCCACGGGGTTGTCCGCCGTCGGCAGGGAGGCGTGCCCGGCTCGCCCGCGCGCGCGCAGGGTGAGCCACAGTGTTCCTTTTTCGGCGGTCTTGATGGGATACAGGCGCCGCCCGCCCACGTACATGGGGAAGCCCCCGGTTTCGGTGAGGCCCCAACCGGCGCGGATCAACTCCGGCGCTTGTGTGACAAGCTGTCTGATACCTGCTCCGTCCACTTCTTCGTCGGCGGTAGCGGCGAAGATGAGATCCCGCTTGAGAGCCAGCCCCTCTTGTTTGAGGAGCAGCACGACCATCAGCGACTGCACGACCATGCCCTTCATGTCTATGGCCCCGCGGCCCCATATCATCCCCTCGGCCACCTCACCGCCAAAGGGCGGATGGCTCCACTTGGTAGGTTCCGCCGGGACGACGTCCGTGTGGCCGTAGAGCAGGAGTGGATCCTCTCCGCCGGTTCCATTCAGGCGGGCGACGAGGTTTCCGCGTTCGGGCGAGAGGGTGACGATCGTGGGTTCGATTCCCGCACGGCGCAACACGCCGGCCAAGTATTCGGCCGCCAGCATTTCCTGCCCGGGCGGGTTCGTCGTATCCAGGCGCAGCATCGAGCGTAAGTGGGATATCGCCTCTTCCCCGGCACGTGTCCAATCGATGGCCATGGGCCCTCCGCGAAGCGAAGTGTAGCCCAGCCCACCCCGTCCGGCAATTGGGAGAAGATGGCCGGGCTCGCCGCCGGTTTACCGTGCTATCATCGTCAGGTTACAATCGCCACACATCCTGAAGACTGAGGCCGTCTGTGAACCTGATCCAAGCGGGAGACCTTGTGCAACTGGTGGGGCGCGACCACAAGTACATGCTGGTGCGCCTGACCCCCCAGGCCACGCTGCAAACTCACCGCGGCGTCCTGCGTCACGACGACCTGATCGGGCAGCCCTGGGGTGCCAAGGTCATGAGTCACATCGGCCGCCCGTTCTACCTTCTGCCGCCGGCGACCAGCGATATCCTGCGCGATATTCGCCGGAACAGCCAGATTATCTTCCCCAAGGACATTGGCTACATCCTACTCAAGCTGTCGATCATTCCCGGGCAGACGGTGGTGGAAGCCGGCACGGGATCGGGCGGGCTCACGACCGCGCTGGCGATGGCCGTCGGCGAGCAAGGCCGGGTGATCTCCTACGACATTCGTGAAGACATGCAGAACTTGGCCCGCCGCAACCTGGCTCAACTCGGGCTGGCCGAGCGGGTCGAATTCGTCCAGCACGACATCGGCCAGGGCTTTCCGGCGCGCGACGTGCCGGCGCTTTTCCTGGACCTGCTCAACCCGCACGATTACATCGGCCAGGTACGCGAGGCGCTTCGCCCGGGCGGGTTCTTCGGCGCGATTGTTCCAACTACCAACCAAATCACCACGCTTCTCAGCGCGCTCGAACGGCACACCTTTGCCTTCGTTGAAGTGTGCGAGCTTTGGCTGCGCTACTTCAAACCCGTGCCGGAACGGCTGCGCCCAACCGACCGCATGGTGGCCCATACAGGCTACCTGATCTTCGCCCGCCCGGTCATTGAGCCCTTCGATTCCGAGCCCGCTGTCGACGGGGCGCCGGAAGATACAGAAGGGGCCGTTGGCGACGTGTCCTTATCGGAGGCATGATGTTCAGACGACCGCGACGCGCCCTCCGCCGCGCACTTCGCCGTTCGTTTGCGCCCATCTCCATGCCGCTCGGCACGCTGATGCCCGACGCTCCCCGCCGCCGGCTGGCCCGCGCTCACGGGCTCATCGGAGCCGCGAGCTACGCCGAAGCGGCCGACATGCTCGCGCAGCTTGCCACCGAAGCGCGAGAGGCCGGGCACCCACGCGCTGCCCAGATTTCGCTTGAGGCTGGGCGGGCCTACATGCTGGCCGGACGGCCCGAGACCGCCCTCGGCGAGATCCGCGAGGGGCTGGCGATGCTGGCCGACATGGGCCGCTGGCGCATATTGCGCGCTGCGGGCCTGAGGGCGGTGGACGAACTCCACCAACGCGGGTGGACCCAGCAGGCCGAGGAAGTGGCGGCCTGGTTGAATGCCACGCTCGCGGGCGCCCCGGCCGAGGCGGCCGCCAAGCTCCAGCCTGCGCCATCCGCCCGCCCCCCGTTGCTGCCGACTCACTGCCCTCAGTGCGGCGGTGCATTACACTCCGACGAAGTGGAGTGGATCGACTCGCATACAGCCGAGTGCGGTTACTGTGGCAGCCCCGTCCGGGCCGCTTAGCGGCCTTCTCCCGGATGCTTTGCGTGAATTGAGCGAAGACGACATTCGTCGCCGGCTGCGGCCGGCCGCCCTCACGCCGCTCGCGGCTCCCCGCCTCAGCCCGCCGCCGCGGGTCGCCGCCGTGCTTGTGCCTCTCTATCGCAACCTCGGCGAGTGGTACATGCTGTTCACCGAACGCAGCGAAGAAGTGGCCGATCACAAAGGCCAGGTTTCGTTTCCGGGCGGTCAGAGTCATCCCCAGGATGCAGACTTGGCCACGACGGCGTTGCGCGAGTCGCACGAGGAAATCGGCCTTGACCCGAGTGCAGTGCGAGTGTTGGGGTTGCTCGAGCCCATGCTCACGGTCACCAACTTCTGGGTCACGCCGGTCGTGGGCGCATTCGACTGGCCGCAATCTTTCCGCCTTGCGCCGGTCGAAGTGCGCGATGTGTTCGCCACACCGCTGCGCTGGCTGGCCGATGAATCCCATATGGAATGGATGGAAGGCAAGCATCCGCTCACCGGGGAGCACCTCCTCACTGCCATCTACGCACCCTACCAAGGGCACACGATCTGGGGCGCCACGGCGCGCATCATCCTGCAGGTTTTAGAGGCGCTCAACCAGGTCACCGGCTGAGCTGAAGCCGCACAGGATCCGGCCCAGGCGTGCCCTAATCGCCGGAGGGAAAGCGACCATGCGATTCGTCGTCTTTGGTGCAGGTGCGATCGGCACCTATCTTGGTGGCAGCCTCTATGGCGCCGGCCATACGGTGGCCTTCCTGGATACCGCCGAGACTGTTGTGCGGGTAAGGCAGAACGGGCTCGCGCTTGACGGCGGCGGCCGGACGATCCAACTTCCGGCCGAGGGTTACGTGTCCTCATGGCCGGAGGCATATCGTTTAGGCCCATTCGACGCAGGCATCTTTGCCCTTAAGTCGTACGACACCCAGGCGGCGTTGACACAGCTGGCCGGCTTCTCGCGCGAGCTGCCTCCGATCGTGTGCGTGCAGAACGGCGTGGAGAACGAAGGCGCGATCGCCGGTACGCTCGGCGCCGATCGCGTGATCCATGCAACGGTGACCAGCGCCATCGGGCGGCCGGCCCCCGGCCGAGTTGTGGTGAGCAAGGCCCGCGGGGTGGGCCTCACAGCGCGTCACGCGCTGAGCCGGCCCTTGGCCGCGGCCTTCGGCGAAGCCGGGCTGGCGCCCCGCTTGTATGCCGACCCTCTGGCGATGAAGTGGTCGAAGCTGCTGACGAACCTGATTGCAAATGTCTCCTCCGCCATTCTGGATATGCTGCCCGAAGAGATTTTCCACGATGCGGCGCTGTTCCACCTGGAGTTGGAGATGATGCGCGAGTGCCTGCGCGTGATGCGCGCCCTGAGGCTGACAGTGGTCGACTTGCCTCGCACGCCGGTGCGCGCGCTGGCGTTCGCGGTCGAGCGGCTGCCCACGCGGTTGGCCCAGGCAGTGCTCTCGCGCGTGGTGGGCGGCGGGCGCGGTGGCAAGATGCCCTCCTTCTACCTTGATATGCAATCCGGCCGCGGCCGCACGGAGGTGGATTGGCTCAACGGGGCGATCGCGCGAGCCGGCGCGCGCATGAGCGTCGCCACCCCGGTCAACGCGACGCTGACGGCAACTCTCATGCGCCTGGCCGCGGATGTCGGCCAGCGATCGGCCTACCGCCGCAACCCGCCTGCGCTGCTGCGCGAGGTTGAGCGCGCGAGGGCGCACGCCGGGACGGAATAACGGCATACCCCGCGCCGGACCCCCGGCCGTGCACCCCGCTGGAGTTTGACCCGACACCCCCGAGACCGTATAATCCTGCGCATGGTCACACGCGAGGAACTTGAAAAGCAACTCAAAGAGGCGATGCGCGCGAGCGACGAGCCGCGCAAGCGCACGCTGCGCATGATCCTGGCCGCGGTCAAGCTGGCCGAGGTGGAAAAGCGTGGGCCGCTCGATGAGGCCGCAATGCG
>JBGOXY010000134.1:0-6461 GCA_041479415.1 Anaerolineae bacterium | reverse complement strand
GTCGATTTGGCGCGGCCGCTGGCGATTGTGCTGGGCGGCGAGGCGGCCGGGCTACGCCCGCTGGTGCGGAGGGAATGCGACTTGCTGGCCGCCATTCCGATGCACGGCAGAATCGAATCGCTCAATGCCGCCGTGGCGGGTTCTATCGCGCTCTATGCGGCCCGCCTCGCCAACCCGCGTGGCGGCAGTGCGGGTGGGATGCAGACGAATGAGGTGAGGCCATGACCTCTCGCAACCTGAGAGAATTCATCGAGCGGCTCGAATGCGAAGGCCAACTGTTGCGCATCAGCGCACCCGTCTGCGCGACGTGGAGATCACCGAGCTCGTCGATCGCGTGAGCAAAGGACCACCCGAGAAAAACAAGGCGTTGCTCTTCGAGAAGGTCAACGGATTCTCGATTCCCATGGCCATCAATCTCTTCAGCAGCGCGCAACGCATGGCCTGGGCGCTGGGTGTGGACCATCTGGACGAACTCGAGCAACGTCTAAGGAAGGTACTCGACCTGGGCCTGACGCAGGGCATGGGCGCGCTGCTCGAGCGCGGGACGAAGATGCAGGGCGTGCTGCGCGCGATCGCGCCGCGGCCCCAGGTGGTGGGTCATGCCGCCTGCCGGTGAGCGACCAGCGTTCGTGCGCGCCATGTTCGCTTCCATCGCGCCGCGCTACGATCTCATGAACCGGCTCATGACCCTTGGCCAGGACCGCACCTGGCGGCGCGAGGTGGTGCGACGCGCGGCGCTTGCCGCGGGCCAACGCGTGCTGGATCTGGGCACCGGCACCGGCGACATTGCGCTGGAAGCGCTGCGGCAAGCGCCGGGGATCCTTGCGGTGGGAGCCGACTTCACCCCGGAAATGATGCGGGTCGGCCGCTCGCGCGCAGGCGGCGCGCAGGTGCGGTGGGTCGTCGCCGACGCGCTGCACCTGCCTTTTGCGCCGGGCAGTTTCGAGGCGGTGACCTCGGGATACCTGCTGCGCAACGTGGCCGATGTGCCGCAGGCGCTGATCGAGCAGCACCGCGTGCTGCGCAGCCAGGGACGCTTTGTCTGCCTCGATACCACGCCGCCGCCGCGCAACCTCCTGCGCCCGTTCATCCGTTTCCACTTGCATGTGATGATCCCACTCGTGGGGCGGGTCATCACCGGCTCCTCAACGGCCTATACCTACCTGCCAGACTCAACCGAGGCATTCCACTCGGCGGAGAAATTGGCCGATCGCCTGCAGGCGGTTGGCTTGCGGGAGGTCGGCTTCGCCCGGCGAATGCTCGGGACGATGGCCATTCACTGGGGAGTTAAATAGAAGCGGGAGGCGTGTGCCTCCCGCAGAAAAGCTCAGGCCCCCGGCCGGATCAGCCTCAAGCGGCGAAGAGGCTGGCTCACCCCACCCCATTGGAACTTGTATCCCTCGTTGCCGCGCATGAAATCGAAGGCCTCGCGACCGTGGCGGATGGACCATTCGATCAGGCGCGCCAGCAAGATCCAGCCGGGTGAGAGCGCTGCGAAACGCTGGGCGATGCCCGAGTTGTAAACCCAGATGCGGTTGAGATAATCGAAGTTGGCATACCCGGCAGCCCGGCGGCCGTCGACGGTGAGAAAAGCCAGTTGCAGCCAGCCGGCCGCATGCGCCGCGGCCAGCGACAGGCGGAATTGCTGGACCATCGACTCACTGAGGAACTTGGCCTTGCGGTCGTCTTCGCGCATAAGTGCCAAGAAGCTGTCGATCTCCGCCTGGATGTCGGCCTGAGGCCCGACGATGGACCACTCGATGGCCTCCTCATCCCCCTCGCCGCGGCGCAGTTTGCGGCGAACCTCGTGGCGCTGCTTTTTGTCGAGCCGCTCGAGGAAAACCTCCCAGTTATCGGGCAAGGCAATCGAGGGGCAGGGCTGCAATTCTTGTGTCTCTTGCCTCCACCCGCGCGTTCCGGCCAAAGCCGGAAGGGTGGTGAGAGTTCGCGAGGCGGCGCGCAGGTTGTAGAGATCCACTACCTGCAATTCATCATCGGGTTGGGCGGACGCAAGATCGAGCAGTTGCTCGCCGAACTTCTCTTCCTGCCCCTCGGCAACGATGAGATCCAGGTAATCGGAGATTTCAATGCTGCCCAGCAGCAACCAGGCCTGCCGGCCGTCGTGCAGGGTGCGGAAGAAGGGGGCCACGCCCGCCAGTGAACCGGCCTCGCGGGCGGTTATCAGACGCAGGGCCGCGTCGTTCCATTCACCGCCGCCGCGCGTGCGCCACCACGTGCGCAGGTACTCATAACGCAGGAAGGGCATGTTGGCGGTGGACCTCTCGACCAGTACGTTCCACTCGCGCGCGAGCGAGTCGAATTCCTGATCGGAGGTCAGGCAGTCCAATTCCATGACGTGCGGCTCCATTCAATGAGCGGAGTGAAGAATACAGGCTGTCCGCGCGAGTTAAGAGCGGGCAGGTCCATCCCCGCGTGGCGTAGCGAGTGCCTCGAGCGCCGAGCGGGCCGCATCGCGTTGAGAAGGCTGCCACCCCTCGCCGTCGACCATCTGCCTCAGGTGGGCGAGGACGGACGAACGTTCGGGCGGAGCCAGGCGCGCCCAGGCGCGGCGAATGCGGCTCGGGCGTTGTGAAAGCAACCCGGCCCACGTGGCCTCGAGGCTCATTTCGCTCCGCGGTTCGCTCATGGCATACATCATCGCAGCGGCGGGACTTCTGCCAGTATAATCGATTCGATTCCGGCATCCTCGGTCTCGAGGCGGGGATTGCGCGAGCGTTCTCGTGTCGGTGTGGGCCGCCGCGAGGCGAGGTGCGAAGCGTACCATGGGCACCCATCTGATCCTGACGCACGAGCAAGCGGATTTCGACGCGGTGGCGGCGCTTCTTGCAGCGCGGCTGCTCGAGCCGCAGGCCCAGGCGATTCTGCCGCATCGGCTGAACCGCAATGTGCGCGCGTTCCTCAACTTGTACGGAGAGGATGTGCCGCTGGAGGAGGCGGAGGCGCTCGGCAAGACTCCAGTCGAAAAGGTGACTCTGGTGGATGCGCAAACGCTGCCCTCCGTGCGAGGCGTGGGCCCGCAGACGCGGGTGCACGTCATCGACCACCATCCGCTGCATCGTCCGCTGCCCGAGGCCTGGACCTCCGATTTGACGGACCTGGGCGCCACGACTACGCTGCTGGTCGAAGCGCTGCGCGAGCGCAATGGGGGACTGAGGGTGCCGGCGGCCACGTTACTGCTGCTCGGCGTGTACGAAGACACGGGTTCACTCACCTACGCGGGGACGACGCCGCGGGATGTGCAGGCTGCAGCCTGGCTGCTCGAGCAGGGAGCCAGCCTCGAGGTCGCGGCTGATTTTCTCAATCACCCGCTCTCACGGGAGCAGCAAGCACTGTACGAACGGCTTCTCGAAGCAGCCCAAATGCACGAGATCCAGGGCCTGCGCGTCGTGGTGAGCACGGCCGAAGCCCCGAGCGACGTGGAGGAGATCTCCACTCTGGCGCACAAGCTGCGCGACCTATTCGACCCCGAGGCACTATTTATTCTGGTCGATCTGCACTCGCACGTTCAACTCGTGGCGCGTTCGACGACCGACCAGATCGACGTGGCGGAGGTCGCGGCGCACTTCGGGGGCGGCGGGCACAGCCGGGCTGCAGCCGCGCTCGTGCGCGGGAAGGCGATGGCCGACATCGCGGCCGAACTCATGCACGTGCTGCCCGAACACGTGCTTCCCTCGTCGCGCGTCGAATCGATCTATTCGCCCGGCCCGCAGGTCCTCTCGCCGTCGACCACCATTCCCGAGGCGGCCGAGCGTATGCAGCGCTATGGCTACGAAGGGTTCCCGGTGGTTCGCGACGGGCAGGTCGTGGGCCTGCTCACGCGGCGTGCGGTGGATCGCGCCCTGGCCCACGGCATGAAGCGCGCGACGGTGGAAAGCATCATGGAGAGTGGGTCGCACAGCGTGCGCCCGGAAGATTCGATCGTGCACCTGCAGCGGCTGATGGTTGAGCACGGCTGGGGGCAGGTGCCGGTGGTGTCGCCGGACGATGGCCATGTCATCGGCATCGTCACGCGTACCGATCTGCTCAAGGCGCTCGTCCCGCAACCTGCCGCGGCGCGCCACATCCTGGGCGAGACACTGCGCCAGGCATTGCCGCGGCCGCAATTGGCGTTGGTGCAGGCCATTGCCGTTGTGGCCGACGAAAGCCATGTGCCGGTCTACTTGGTGGGTGGCGTGGTGCGCGACCTGCTGCTTGGCCTGATACCTGCGGACCTCGACCTGGTGGTCGAGGGCGACGCCATTGCCCTGGCGCAGGCGGCGGCCGAGCGCTACGGCGGGCGCGTGCGCGGCCACGACCGGTTCGGCACAGCCAAATGGCTGCTCGGAGAGCGCCGCGCCGCAATGGCCGCCGCGCTTAACCTGACGGCTGAGGAAACAGCCCGCCTGCCGGAGAGCTTCGATCTAGTTTCGGCCCGTGCGGAATTCTATGCGCGTCCCACCGCGCTTCCGGAGGTTGAACGCGGCAGCCTGAAGCTCGATCTGCATCGGCGCGATTTCACGATCAACACGCTGGCCGTCTCGCTCAACGCCGAGCGCTTCGGTGTGCTTTACGACTATTGGGGCGGGTTGCGCGATCTTGAGGAGAAGCGCATCCGCGTCATGCATTCGATCTCCTTCGTCGATGACCCGACGCGCATCCTGCGTGCCATTCGCCTCGAACAACGGCTGGGCTTCATACTTGAACGACGCACGCGCGAGTTGATCGATCAGGCGCTGCCGCTCCTGGGCCGTGTCAGCGGCGATCGCCTGCGCCACGAGTTGGAAGCCATCTTCGACGAAAAGGATCCCGGCAAGAGTCTGGCGCGCCTCGAAGAGTTGGGCGTACTGGCGGTCATCGACCCCGGGTTGTGCTGGACAGAAGCACAGGCACGATGGGTGTCCGCGGCCGTGGGCCGCATGCCGCAGCCGACGGGCAGCCTGAGGGTGCCCACCCCCGGCGAGATCTGGCTGGCTGGGTGGATGCATTCATTGCCGGCCGAGGCGGGTGAGCGGGTGATGGCCCGATTGAATCTTCCGCAACACCGCGCCGAGATGGTGCGCGAGGCCCGCAAGGTGCTGGCAGCCCTTGCCACCACACCGCCCGAGGCACGCGCCAGCCAGGTGGTCCAAAGGCTGGAATCGTACTCGTTGCCGACTCTTGCGCTGGCCTATGTCGTGGGTGAGCATGATCTGGCTCGCGCGCACATTGCGCGTTACGTTGAACAACTGCGCCACGTGCGGCCGATAGCCGATGGGGGAACTCTGCGCGCACGCCGGCTCCCACCCGGGCCCGCCTACCGGGCCATTCTGCGTGAACTGCGCGCTGCCTGGCTCGACGGCGAAGTGCACAACGCCGCCGAGGAGTCTGCCTGGCTCGAACGCCGGCTGGCCTCAGAGCCCACGACTGCCGCGGCATGACCCAGGCCACCCCGCTGCACGAGTTCATCATTCGGCCCCTGCGCGAGGAGGAACTTCCAGCACTCGAATGGGATGGCGAATACGCGCACTTCCGGCACCTCTTCCGTCAATCCTTTGAAGAGATGCAGCTCGGGCAAAGGGTCATGCTGGTAGCGACTGCGGCCGGGTCGGGCGCGCTGGCCGGTCAGGTCTTTATCCAATTCATCAGCAGCGACCCGAAGTACGCCGATGGCGCCTCGCGCGGATATCTCTACGCATTGCGGGTGAAACCCGAGTACCAGAACCGCGGTCTGGGCCGGCAGCTCATCCAGGCGGCCGAAGAGCAGCTGCGCGGGCGCGCGATGCAGGTGTCGACGATCGGTGTGGCCAAAGACAACCTGCGCGCGCAGAGGCTGTACGAGCGAATGGGTTATGAAATCGTCGGGGAAGATCCCGGGCGATGGACCTACGTTGACCATCACGGGCGCTTGCGCGAAGTGAACGAGCCCTCGTGGCTGATGGCCCACGTGTTGTGAGGCGCCGGTTCGCTGGCACGCCAAGCCTGCTCAGCATGACAAACGCCCGGATCATTCCCGGGCGTTTGTCATCGTGCCGTGTGCTGAGTGGCGGCTCAGGCCGAGGCGATGGGGCCTGAGGCCGTGGCGGGTTCCGGTTCGCTGGGGACGACGATCAGTATAATGATGTAGGCCAGCAGGCCGGGCCCGCCCGCGAGCGCCGTCACGACAAACAACAGCCGGACGATGGTCGGGTCGATATCGAAATACTCGCCGAGCCCGCCGCACACGCCGCCAATCATGCGCTGGGTGCGCGAGCGATAGAGTCGTCGAACGTTCTCAGTCATCGCAGTCTCTCCTTGAATGGGTGTCGTGTCAAGGAGATATACGCGGTGGGCCGGGCTCGGTTGCACCTCCACCGAGGGGAGGCGAGCCTAGCTGGCCGCACGATCGTCGAGTGCACGGATGTAGGCCGTTGTGAAGGCAAAGGCGCGCTGGAGCACTTCCACATCCATTTTGTCGACGGTGTCGGCAACCATGTGCCACCAAG
>JBGOXY010000133.1:0-6499 GCA_041479415.1 Anaerolineae bacterium | reverse complement strand
CTCTCGCGGCGCGCGCGCGATGTGTTTTCTGCGGCTCGCTACGCCGATCGGCACCTGCAGTTGTACGCCGAGGTCCGCTGAAAGCCCGCATGGAGACTTCCATCGCGAGTATGTTCAACCGGCCGCGCCGGGCCCTCAAACGCCTGTGGCAACGCAGCCGGCCGCGGGCGGTCATCCTCATGTATCACCGCGTAGCGCAGGTGGCCGAGGACCCACACGGGTTGTGCGTCTCGCCGGCGCATTTTGCCGAACACCTCGACGTGTTGCGGCGGCGCTGCAGCGTTATCCCCCTGCGGGAGATGCCGGCGCGGCTGCGCGAGGGCAGGCTTCCGCGGCGCGCGGCGGTGATCACCTTCGACGACGGGTATGCCGACAGCCTGTACGCGGTGCGCCCGCTGTGCGAACGATTCGACCTCCCGGCCACGGTGTTCGTGACCGCCGGATACCTGGATGGGCGGCGTGAATTCTGGTGGGATGACCTCGAGGCGCAGACGCTCGGACGCGGAGTGACCGCCACGCGGGATCTCGAGCTTGAGGTCAATGGCGAACGTCTGACGTGGCCGACCGGCACGCCGCTGCGCGCGGTTTACGACGCGCTGCACATGCGCCTGCGTCCGGCAACGGCCGAGGTGCGGGAGCAAGTGTTGAACGACCTGGCCCATAGGCAGGGGACCGGCCGCAGCGTCCGCGAAGACCACCGGCCACTCATCGAAAGCGAATGCCGCCAGCTTGCGGCGAGCCGCCGGGTCGATGTCCAAAGCCATACAATTCATCACTTGTGGCTGGCGGCTCATCCGGCGGCGGTGCAGGCATACGAACTACGCGAGAGTCGGCGGCGCCTGGTGGAGATCACCGGCCGGCCGATCACGGTGCTTGCCTACCCCTATGGCTTCCGAGACGCGGTGGCCCCGGGCACGCTTGCGCTGGCGCGCGAGGCGGGCTATTCTGCCGCGTGCGCCACAGTGCGCGGCCAGGTCGTGCGCGGCGCGGATCCGCTGTGGCTGCCGCGCCACGTCCCCGGCGATGTCGACGGCGAGGAACTCCTGCGCCGGCTGAATGGGTTCTTTGACGACTTTGCCGCGCCGCACCCGCCGCGGGGCGGCGCGCCACGAGGCACTCCCGAGGCGAACGACAAGGAGCTCATGTGATCGCCACTCTCACCTCACTGCCACGGCGCATGTGGCGCGCCGTCGTCGGGCACCTGCGCCCCGCCCGCCGCTCGAAATACCCGCGGCGCATTCCCGGGCTGACCACGCTCGCGGCGAGGCTGCGCCTGGGCTTCGGCGCCCAACCGCTTTCGGTTGTGTCCGGCTCCGACCGCGGGCCATCGATCCATCGCTACTATCTCGACCTGTTCATGCGCGAGTTTGCCGCCGATATTCACGGCCGCTGCCTGGAGTTCCAGAACGATCAGTACACCACCCGTATTGGCGAAACGCGCGTCAGGCATCTTGATATTCTGCACAAACAGGGGTCAGGCACGAGCAAACAGGCCACGATCGTTGCCGATCTGCTAGCGCCGAACGACGTGCCCTCAGCCTCCTACGACACGATCATCTGCACCCACACGCTGCACATTGTCGAGGACCCGCCGCGCTTCATGGACGAGCTGCGCCGGCTCTTGGCGCCAGGCGGCGTGCTGCTGCTGGGCGTGCCGCATGTTGCCGGCATCCAGCCGTGGTGGCACGAGCTGTGGCGCTTCACACCCGAGGGATTGGCCTGGCTGGGGGCGCGTTCATTCGGCGCCGGAAATGTTACACTTCGTTCGTACGGCAACACGCTCACCGCGGCCGGGGCCATGCGGGGCCTCATCGCCGCCGAATTCAGTTCACGCGAGCTCGGGCTGCACGACGAACGCTTTGCAGTTGAAGTGTGCCTGCGTGCCGTGAAGGCCTGACGGGCGCGCCTGCGCGCTCCCCCTAATTACCTTCCCGCTCGGAGAGTACCTTGGCCAAGACGAAAGTCCTTGTGGTGGGCTCCGGCCAAGCCGGGGCTGTCAAGCACGTCCCGGCTTTCGCTCAGTGCCCGGAAATCGAAGTGGCCGGCGTGTGCGACCCGGACCTCGCTCGGGCGCAACGTGTGGCACGCGAGCACGGGCTGGCGGGTGCATTCACCTCGCTCGAGGAGGGCCTGGCGGCGACCGGTGCGACGATCGTCTCGATTTGCACACCGCCCCAGACGCACCGCGACCTGGCGATCTATGCCCTGGAGCATGGCGCACACGTCCTGCTCGAGAAGCCCTTTACCATCACGTTGCGTGAGGCGGCCGAGGTGATCGCGGCCCAAGAGAAGACGGGCCGCAAGCTCTCGGTAGTGCATCAGAACAAATTCAACTGGGGCGTCATGGAGATGCAGAAGATCGTCCAGCGCGGCGACGCCGGACGCGTGCTGCACCTGGGGCTCACCTGGATGACCAACGGCGACCAGGACCGCATGGTGATCGACCCCAACTTCTGGTGCCACTCGATCCCGGGCGGGCGCTGGGCCGAGTCGCTGCCTCACCAACTGTATATCGCTTACGCGCTGGTCGGCCGGATGCGCCTGTTGTATGTGGCCGGACGCAAGACCACCGACAAGTGGCCGTGGATGGCCGCCGATGAGGTGGATGTGGTGCTCGAGAGCGAGCCGGGCTACGTCAACCTCCGTATGTCGGCCAACCCGCAGGAAGCCAAGCGCCGGATCAACGTGCTGCACGGCACCAAAGCCTCCTACATGTTCAGCTACAAGATCGCCATGCCCCTGGCCGAACGGCCGCGCGCCAAGCGCGCCGGCGAATACCTGCGCCGCTACCTGGCCCTGCGCCTGCGTGGCGGGAGCGAACCCAAGGTGGTTCCTTCGCCGCACGAGCGTCTCATTCGCCAATTCGTCGACTACGTGTTGCACGATGCCCCCAACCCCACCTCGCCCGAAGAGGCCTATCACGTCGAGGAATTGACCGAGCTCTTCGGCCAGGAGCTCGATCGGCAGATGAGGCGCCGGCCAGGTTAGGGCCCCTGCGATGCCCGCTTCTGGCTCGACCTCGGTGCACCTGCACTTCCGGCCGGATGCCTCCGGCGATGGACGGGTGGAGGCCGATGCCTGGCACGAAGCTCTGCATCCCGCCGATTGGGACGAAGCCCTGCGCCTCCTCAAACGCATCAATCTGTCGACCACCCCCACCGGGGAGCGGCTGGCCTCACTCGTGACCGTGGATGGGTTCGAGCCGTGGTGGTTCGTTCAGGACCGCCTCTTCCGCTTCACGCTGCTGCCGCTCACGCGTTACCTTCCGGTCCTTGCGCGACTCGCTGGCGCCAACGAGGCTCAACTGATCGATGCACCGGCCGAGGCGCGGCGTGCGCTGCAGCCGCTGTCGGGCCGGGCCGGGTTCCCTCGCTTTACGTTTGTGGGCGGCCATGCAGCGGACTCGCCATCCCGCCGCCTCAGCGCTTGGCTCGGCCAAGCGGCAGTGCGGCTGGTTTCGAATCTGGCGCTGGTCGGCTTCCGCCTGACGCGCCGCGATACGGTCCTCTACACCATTGACATTGTCAGCCCGGGGCTCGACCACGATTTCCGGATCGGCCCGCTGTACGCGGAGCTGCGGCGGCGTGGGTATCGCTTTGCCGAGTACACGCACAGCCTCTCACCGCGCATGGCCCTGGGCAACATGCTGCGCCTCCGGCGCCCGGCCGTTGTGCTCGAGGCCTTCGACGACGATCCCCGCGCTACATATCCGCTCCCGCGAGCCGCGCAGCCTATGGGCGCAGCCGAGGGAGGAACGCTCGAAGATCGGATGTTGCGCGCGGTGGCGCTCGAGGTGCTAGGCTGGTGTCAGGCCTCGGCCGCGCGCTATCGCGCGTTGCGGCGTGCTCTCGTGCGCCAAGGTGCGCGGCGGGCAATCGTCTTCGATGATAACCGTCACAACCATGAGCTGGTGGCCGCCTGCCACAGCCTGGGGCTCAAGGTGCTCGGATTCCAGCACGGCGTCTTCAATCGCTTTCACACCGGCACCATGGCCTACGGGTTCGAAGGCGCTCGGTCGCATGCCTTCGACCTGTACGGTGTGTGGGGTCCGCTCTTTCGCGAACGGCTCTTGGCCGGAAGCCACCTGTATGAGGCCGACCGGGTTGTGGTGTGCGGGCCGTTACGCGCACCACGAGCGGAGCGGCCTGAACCGGCGCGAAGCTTGGGGCGGCCGCGCGTACTGCTTGTCTCCGAGCCGCTCGCGCGTAAGGCGGAAGTGCGTAACTATCTCGAGATGCTCATCCGCAGTGGGCGCTTTGAACTATGTGTCAAGCTGCGACCCGGTGAGGACCCTACCGGGCTGCGTGCATATGGGATCGACCCTGCCTCGGTGCACCTGCTGCAAACCCCTACCGTCTACGAGGCCTTCAGCCAGGTGGATCTGGCGCTGGGAACGTACAGCACGGTTCTTTATGAAGCGGCCCTCAGTCTCATTCCAACAGTCTGGTTGCGCACGGCCATTGCCTATGGTCGCGAGCTCGCCGAGGAAAGCCTGGCGGAGGCGGCCGAGGATCCGCAGCAGGTTGTTGCGGCGGTCGATCGGGCCCTCCGCCTCCCACAAGAAGAACTGAGACGCCGGCGCGACCGCATCTGGTCGAATGCGACGGAGGATGGTGCGCGCCGATTGATTGAGACGGGCGAGGCCCGTCTGTGGCCCGAACTTGTCCACCAGGGGCGTAGCCGATGACTCCCCGTGTGGCATTCGTCATCCCGTACCTGCGTTCGCGCGGGGGATGGCAGACCGCGGCGCTGGGTGCCGTCCGCGCGCTGGCGCGCCACGTCGAGCCGGTGCTCGTCGTTGCGCAGGCCGATCTCGATAGCGCGCGGGCACTGCTGCCCGGGTACGAAACACACGTCCTTCCGGATGTTCAGCCGGCCAGCGCAGGAATCTGGCCGGTGGCCCGCACGCTCGCAGCCGCGAGCATCGGCCTGCGCCGCCTGCCCCCCCTGCGCGTTGAACTGGTGCACGCGCTGGAAGCCTTTCCGGCGGGCGGGGTCGCGCGAATGCTGGCGCGGCGCGAAGGCGTCCCCTTCGGCCTGACGGCTCATGGCACCTACGCCGTTGTTTGGAAGCGCTGGCCGTTCCTCTCCTCGGCCTACGCCCGCGTGTTGCACGAGGCGGCATTCGTCTGCCCGATCTCTCACGGAACGCTGGCGCGCATGCAGCGCGAATTCGCTTCGGCGCTGAGGGCGGCGCCGTGTGAAGTCGTGATCGAGGGAACGGATATCACCGAGCGTGTTCCGCGCGAAGAAGGCGAGGCCCACCCGTGGCCGAAGGTGCCCACCCTCATTTCGGTTGGCAACCTCAAGCCGCGCAAGGGCTATCACCTCAGCCTGCAAGCCTTCGCGCGCGTTCAGCGCTCGCTGCCGCAGGCGCGCTACCAGATCGTCGGCGGCGGGCTCGGCGGCCGCTACCACGAACAGCTCTTGGCGCTCATCCAGCGTCACGGCATCCGCGGGGTGGAATTCGTCGGATCGGTGGGAGAGCAGGACCTGGCCTCCCACTACCGTTCGAGTTCCGCCTTTGTGCTTCTCTCTCAGGAACAACGCTTCGCCTTTGAGGGATTCGGCTTGGTCTTTCTGGAGGCCGGCGCGTTTGGTCTGCCGGTCGTTGGCAGCCGCACGGGCGGCATTCCCGACGCAGTGCGCGACGGTGAGACGGGCTTTCTGCTCTCGGCCGAGGATGTCGATGGGGCGGGGGATGCAATCCTACGCCTGCTTGTGGATCGCGACCTGTCCCAGGGCATGGGCCGGGCGGGGCGGGCGTTGGCGGAATCATTGACCTGGGCACGCTATGCGACCCAGCAAGCCGAGGTCTATCAGCGCGTCTTGACAACGAAACCAGGCGGATCCTCGACGTGAGAATCGCATACCTGGCCTCCGCGGCGATCCCTTCGACCTCGGCCAACAGCCTGCAGATCCTCAAGATGTGCGAGGCGATGATTGGCGAGGGCCATGCCGTGACGCTCCTGGCACCGCGAATGGCTGCCGCTGACGAGCCAGACAGCGATATCGTGGGCGAATACTACGGGCTGCGCCTCGTGCCTGCGATGCGTCGTGTGAAGACTCCGTCGCTGGTCGGCCGGCGCGGCCTGGCCTGGCGCATGGCGCAAACCGCACGGCAGCTCGCGCCGGATATCGTCTACACACGCGGCGTGGATTTTGCGCTGGCCGCGTCCTGGTACCAGCAGCGCGTCGTTCTTGAACTACATCAACTGCCGAGCGGACGGCTCGGCCCCCTTTACCTGCGCCTTATCGTGCGCAGCCCGAGATGCCGACGGTTGGTATTAATCACCCCGCGGCTGCACGAGTTGCTGGTCAACGCGATTCCCTCTGCGCGCCAAGTGGAAACCCTCGTGGCCGGTGACGCGTTCGACGATGTAAAGTACCGTGCGCTTCCTGACCCGCACCAGGCGCAACGCGCGCTGGGCATCGCGGTGCGCGGGGTGGCCGCGGGTTACTTCGGCAGCGTTGTTCCAGGGCGTGGGCTGGAGACCAT
>JBGOXY010000132.1:0-6537 GCA_041479415.1 Anaerolineae bacterium | reverse complement strand
GTAGTCTACATGTTCGCCGATCAGGTTGACCCGGCCGGGTGCACGCGCGAGGCCCGGCGCCACGTGACCGAAGCGATCGGCAAAACGACGTTCGACGGAGGCCGTCAGATAGTGCTCGCCGATCACTCGCCCTCCACATCCATCAGCAGGCCGTTTTCGGCAAGCAGCAGACGCACGCGTCCCAGGTGCTCGGGACGGACGACCCAGGCCTGGGGGCCGAGCGTCTCGCGCGGTATCGCCGCCATGCCGTTCAGTCGCGCCGCGCGTCGGGCTGTCTCGGCATCTTTGAATGTGACCACGCGCAACTGCCGCGCCACGACCCGCGCTCCGTCCTTCACCCAGGAGGCCAAGGCCTTGGCCAGCCCAGGCGGGAGCGGACGCCGCGTCGCGCGCTCGAGGGCTGCAATCACGTGGCGCATTTCGAGCCCTTGGCGGCGCGCCGTCTCCAGCCCCTGGGGATCAAGGCGATAGATGAAGGCCGTCCCCTGGCGACCCACCCAGCTCAAACAGCGGGCCAGCTGGTAGCGATGTGTCAGATCGGTTCCGGCCGGGAGGCTGACCGTCCCCTCGTTGCGCAGACGGACAGGGACCGGCCGAGGCGGAAGGGTTTCGGAGGGGGTGGATCGTGGCAGATCGAGCGCGGCTTCGCCCAGCGGGCTGAGGCGCACGGCTTGCGCAGGAGTTCCTCCGGCCAACTCGGTGAGACCCAGCCAGAACAGTGGACCGCACACGAGCCAGCGCGCGAATGCGCCCTCAACCCGCTCCCACGCCTCCCACCCGTTCAGTTCGGCGCCGGTGCGTCGATCGATCAGGCTCCACCCCTCGAACGCCGCCGCCGGGCGCATGAACTCGGGTTGCTGATCGCGCAAAGCGCGGATGAGTGAGGCCAGGGTCACCCAGCCGCGCCCCGGAATCTGTTCCAGCATGCCGATCAAGTTACTGCGCGCGGCCAGCGGATCGTTCGGCCAACTCCTTCCCCGCGTCTCAACCTCGCCCCATTCGGCCAGGTCATTCCACGACTCCGACTGGCGCCACAATTGGATCAGGCGGAGTTGCGCCTCCTGCGCGGACAGCCCGAGGTAGGCAGCCGCGGGCTGAGGATCGAGCCGCAGGCCGTCGCTGCGCAGCGCGCTCATCTCGCGCAGAAGATGGACGAGCATCCGCAGCGCGGGGGGACGAAGCATGTGGCGCGCCAGGTCCTCCCGATGCTTCCAAGCCGCCGGCGACGCGTCACTCTGCGGATTGATGCGCAGGAAGGCCAACAGCGTGCAGGCGTCCTCGGCCAACGACGTGCCGCAGTAGGCAGGCTCTTCTTTCCGCTCGAGCGTGAAGATGTCAAATGCCGTGCCGCCAGCCGAAGCCAGCCTTGGGGCCGGCATCAAGGCCAGCAGGTCGCCAGGGATGAAGACGAACTCTTCCGGTCCACCGCGCGAAATGGCAAAACCCTTGCCCAGCCAACCGGCGTACCACAGGGTTTCGGCGATGGAGATCGGAGCGAGCCAGGGCTGCTCGCGCTCACGGCGCGCGAGACCCATCTCGCGGATCTCGCCGTAGTCGCGCCCGAATCGCATGAGCGGCATGCGCCCCCCCGACTGGCGCAGGCGGGCGAGCGCCTCCTGCGCAGGGGCCGACAGCATTCGCAACTGGAGCCGGACGCGGTCGGGATCGAGCATCGCCTGCACCAGGTGGCTGAGCGGGTCACGGCCGGCCGCGCCCAGGTCGATCCCCCAGGCGCGAGCCACGGCCTTCCAGTGCAGGCTGTCTTCATCCCGCAGAACCTGAAGCAGGTCGCGCATCGCCCAACACCTGTGAGGGTCTCGATGCAAGTCCGGGAGTCAATTCACGAGCCGCAGCGCCCCCGGCAGGATGCCGATCTCAACGCAGCGCACATTGGCCTCGTAGGAGGCGAACATTTCGCCGTCTGTGTGAACGGGCAGCGCGCGGTCGGCACATACGCGCACCTTGTGCAGGCGCCCAATGCGGACCGGCTTGAACCGGCCGTGGCGACCGTTCATCACCTCCGGAATCAGGCGGATCATCATGAGGCGTGATATGCGGTGAATGTACGCGTAATCGAGTTGGCCGTCATCGACCTTCGCCTCCGGCGTGGTTATGAAACCGCCGCCTTCGCGGGGCCCATTGCCTACCGTGAACATGAGCAGTTCTTCGGTGAAGGAGTTGCCATCCAGCTCCACCTCCATTCGCGGGGCATCGTAGTTCTCAATGATGACCTTGAGGACCGACAAGAGGTACATCATGAAGCCGTGAATGCGGGTGATTCGCCGGCTTTGCAGATTGACCGCCGCATCGAAGCCGATACCCACCGTGTTGTCCCAGTATTCCGTCCGGCCGGATTCGTCCTTGATCGATCCGACATCGACGCGCCGCTCGGCGGAGCTGGTGAGGATTCGCTGCAACGCAGCCAGCGGGCGCATCTCGAGCCCGGCCCCTAAGACGAAATCGTTCCCCGAGCCCAGCGGCACGACGCCCAGGCGCGGGCGGCGCGCCGGATCCACGAGCATGAGCCCATTGACCACTTCATGCAGTGTTCCATCGCCGCCGACGGCGACTACCGGGTCGAAGCCCGCCATCGCCGCCTCGCGAGCGAGCTGCACCGCATGCCCCGGGTAGTCAGTGCCGGCCCACTCGGCGCCTCCCAGGTCATCGGCGAGATGGCGTAGATCGCCCGCGACTTCGTACGCCCGGCCGTGATTGGCTTGCGGATTAAGAATCAACTTGGCCTTCGTCATGCCAATCCTCCCTCTTCAGAAGTCACGTCGAAACGCCTGGGTCTCGCGCCGGGTGAAGGGGGACCGCCCGCGCCGGCATCGTGACGTTGCGGCCAGGCGGCGCGCCGCCTCAATCACCCATGGATGATTATATTCGCATGCAAAGGTTAGAGAAGTCTTGACAAACGAGGGAAGTGTCCTAGACTTGGAGTCAGACAGCCCGATGCTGCCGCTATGTCGCCGGGGCACCTCCTAACCACAGGCGCGCTCCGCTAGCCCTTACAGCGCCCGCACGGGCGCACTCTTGGGCATCGTCTGGCGACGACGAAAAGCTTTGGGAGCGTCAGTTGTAGAGGAGGCCCGGGACCCCGATCCACGAACGCTTGTGGGTTGGGAAGGGCGCATCGGGCTTTCGTTTTTCGCCACCACCCCTGACCGCGTACAACCCACGAGCCTTGGGCGAAATGTGAGAGCGCTAGGCATTCCGGGGCACAGCGGCGGCCGGACCGGGTGTCTCCTCGCCGGAGTGGAAGAAAACCCACGTGGCCGTCACGGCGAGCACGTAGACGATTGACGTCGTCACAAAGAGCGGACCAAACCCCCACCGCTCCTGAACAAACCCCGACACATACGGACCGAAGGCCCAGCCTGTTTGCCAGGTGAGATAGAGAACTGACGAGACCAATGCGCGTTGGTCGAGCGGTGCGCGCTCCATGCCGTAGGCCGAATAGAGCGGCGCGGCCATATTCATGAGTGCCGCGCGAATGAGGTGGGCGCCGGCTGCGACAATCAGGCCAGGCCAGAATCCGAGAAGGAGCAGGAACACGATCGAGAGCCCCTGGGTGAAGACGACCGCGCGTATCTTCGAGCCCAATCGTTCGGCCAGCCGGGGCCCGAGCAGCGTACCGGCGGCTGTGAGGATGGCCGACAGCCCGAAAAGCAGCCCCAGCATGGAATCCGGAAGGCCGAATCGCTCCTTGAAGAAGACGTTCATATACGGAATGAGGATGGCCGCGCCGATTCCGATCAACAGGTTAGGCAGGGCCAACTTACGAACGACCGGAAGCGCCAGGGCCCGAACCACTTTCCGCACGCTCGTCATCTGCGCCGAGGCGCCCGCCGGCGCTTTTTGATCGCGCATGAGGATCAGCGGCACGATCGAAAGCGAGCCCGCCGCCAGGCTCAACAGAAGAACCGACCGGTAGACCTGCGGCCCATCCACCGGTACCGCCAACATCACGCCCAACCACCCCGGCAAGAAGCCCGCCAGCAAGTTGCCAACCGCGCTCGACAGAGTCTGCAGGGCGACATTGAGCGAAAAGAGGTAAGGGCGGTCCTCCGTACTCGAGACGCCCGCCATGAAGGGGGTCGTGCTCAGGTAGTAGAGCGTGCTGCCCACGCCGTACAGCGCAATGGCACCCACCAGAATCGCGGTCGAGGAGGTGGTGGCCACCACGGCGAACATCGAGAACATGAGCCCCAACCCAAGCAGCATGGCACGCCTGTGCCCGATGCGGTCCGAGAGGGCTCCGAGAGGCAGGCCCAGCACCAGCCCGGCGAGAAAAGGAATGGAGTTGACCAGCCCAAGGAATTCGCGGCTGTGTCCGAGTGAGAGAATGTAGAAGTTGAAGAAGAGCTGACTGCCGGAGAACCCGATTCCGTCGATGAGGGTCGAAAGAAGGAAGAGGCGCGCGTTGCGTCCGAAGCGAACTTCGCGCAGATCGAACCTGGACCAGAAGGAGCCGGGACGGGGTTGGGCCTGCTCCATCAGTCCGTTCTTCCCATAGTCACTGTCCCCCGCTCGGGTGTGTCCGCGCCGCAGCTAGCGCAACAACCGTCGCACACCATCCAGCACGGCGGCCGTGCTGGTGAAGCGGATGGCATGCAGGCCAAGGGTGCGGGCGGCTTCCACGTTTTCCGCGAGATCATCCACAAACACGGTCTCCGCCGGCAGAGTTCCCAGCCGGTCGAGCAACAAGCGGTAGATGCGTTCGTCCGGCTTGGCGCAGCCTTCCTCTGCGGAAATCACGACGGCATCAAACGTGTGACGTCCCAAGTGTGAGCCAAACGCTGCGCGAGCCCCTGGCCAGGCATTGCTCAAGACGCCGGTGCGCGCCGCAGGCCGCAACCCTTCGGCGAAGGCAAGTAGCGTCTCATCCCAGGCATCCCCGGCCCAGAATTCGCGGCGCACCGGCTCGAGCTGGCCGTTGACCAGATGCAGATGCTGAGCCACGTAGTCCCAGACGTCCGATTCCGTTGCGTGCCCCAGCATGGCCTTTTGCGAAACCGGGTTGTTGAACACAAGATCGGCCATGCCGCCAGGCGCCATTCCATAGCGAAGTTCAAGCCGACGCCGCGAGTCCTGTTTCTCTGTGCGCAGCAACACACCGCCCACGTCGAAGGCGACGGCTTTCACGCGTGAACCTGGAGGGTGGATCGGCGGCATCGCTGTCCTATCTCTACGAGGAGATGGCAAGCCGTGAGCCCCCCTCTCACGGCCCGCTGGTTGAGGTCACTCGCGCCCGGCTTTCGCCGCAAGGCAGAGGCCAGAGGCGCGGCTCACACTCCACTCGTCAACTTCCTGTGAAGACCGCACAGGATACCACAATCACCGGCCCTCGGCTGCAGGACCGAGCGCCACGGCCTGACGCCCAGGGCGCTTTTCTCGCGACTCGGCCTCAACTCGCGCGGTGGTCCTTCTCCATGAAGATGCCCGCCGCGCCGTCGGAATAGTAGCGCGCCAGTGAATCCGTCACACGATAGCCGAAGCGCTCATACAGGTGCTGCGCGCCGTCGTTGTCGGCGCGCACGGTCAGGCAGATGCGGCGGGCACCCAGCGCGGCCTCACAGCTTTCGAGCAAACGCCAGGCAATGCGCTGCCGGCGATACTCGGGCAAGACCGCCAGCGTAGCGATCATCGCGGCATCGCCGCGATGGTGCGGGTCGGCCGCGGCGAACCCCACCACCCGGCCCTCGACGATCGCCTTGAAGCGCACCACCTCCGGCCAGGTGAGGACCCCGATGACATCCAGCAGCGGCCACGCATCGCCGGCAAAGCAGCGCCGCTCGATGTCGAGCACCGCGCCCAGATCGCGCAACCCGGCGCGCGCGATGGTCACATCGCGCGCGGCCGGGCGAGAAAACGGTCCTGCATCCGCCGTCATCGACACCTGGGCGGCTCACATGCCGCCGCGACTCGCGGGCCTACTTCTTCTCGCCGCGCAAGAAGCCTTCCACCATGCTCGTGAATTCAAGTGGGAAAATGAACTTGGTGGAGGCGCCGGATCCGAGCGAGCGCAGCGTGTCGAAGTACTGCAGAGTCATCGTCTTCTGGTCGATGCCCTTGGCGATGCTGAAGATCTTATCCAGCGCGGCCGAGAAGCCTTCGGCCCGCAACAACTGCGCCTGCTTCTCGCCTTCCGCACGCAGGATATTGGACTGGCGTTCGCCTTCGGCGCTCAGGATCGCGGACCGCTTCTGACCTTCGGCCACGTTGATGGCCGCATCGCGATTGCCTTCCGATTCGGTGACCGTCGCCCGGCGCACCCGCTCGGCGGCCATCTGGCGGTTCATCGCATCCTGGACTTCGCGCGGGGGAACGATTTCCCGGATTTCGACGTTCGTCACCTTGACGCCCCAGCGTTCGGTGACCTCGTCCAGCTTCGTGCGCAACGCCAGGTTGATGTGCTCACGTTGCGAAAGCACGTCGTCAAGAGGAATCCCGCCGATCACCGAGCGCAGGGTGGTGGTGGCCATGCCTGCCGCGGATAGTTCGAAGTTGCCCACACCCACCACGCTCAGAGTTGGG
>JBGOXY010000131.1:0-6728 GCA_041479415.1 Anaerolineae bacterium | reverse complement strand
GGCACGCTGACCGCGTTGCTCGCTCTCAGCCTGGTCCTCTTGCCGAGTTGGCCCGCGGAATTCCTGCGTGAAGTGATCCGCTACCCTGCCTACAATCCGCCTGGCACCCTGGGCGCCGCGCTCGAAGCGATGTTCCCCGGCCTCGGCGCGCGGGTAGGGTGGGGCGTCACGCTTGTCTTGGGCGTGCTGCTGCTATTCGAATGGCGCAGAGCCTTGGGCCAAGCGCCGGCGCGGTTCGAGTGGGCGGTCAATTTGACCCTTGCCGCGAGTTGCTGGATCGGGATCCAGACCGACCCGGGGAACTTCATCGTGCTGCTTGTTCCGCTCGCCGCGATTCTCGCCTCGATCGCGAACGCCGTGCGACGGGGCGGCGAAGTGGTTGCCCTGGCTGTCATGGTTGTGCTTCACGCCGGGCTGTGGACGATCTTTGTATCCACGCTGGAACGTGGTCCTCAGCCTGTCCAGGGACCAGCCATGTTCATCCCGCTGCCGTTCGTTGTGCTGGCCGGGTTATTCGCGTATCGACGTCGGATGGTCGCGGCCAATGAGGTTGACAACCGCTGACGGCCGTTCCCGCCACGGGTTCAAAGGCATGCAGCGACCCGCGGCAGGAGAAGGGCACACGGCCGCCTGCGCCGAGCGCGAAGGAGGCAGAGGATGAAGAAGACCGGTTCATGGTTGCTCAGGTTGCCTGCCATCGCGAGCGCCGTCATCAGCGCCCTTGCGATGGCGCTCTGCCTCTTGCTCATCGGCACACGGCGGGCGGCCGCAAACCAGGCGCGCGTGACTGAGGTCCTCACCAACGCGTTCGTCCGGTCGGGGGTTCTTACTGATCTGCTGGCGCCGAATCTGGTCAAAGGCTTCGCCGGTGGCGAGCGAGCCTTCGCCTCCCTCACCGAGGATGAGCTGCGCAATATTCTGCGCACCGTCTTTCCCGTCGAATGGCAGGAGGCCCAGGCCCGCCATTTGGCCGACCAGGCCTATGCCTACCTCTCGGGGTCGGGGGAGGTTTCCAGCCTGAGCATCTCGCTCGAAGAACCTCAGCGCTTGATCGCCGGTGCGGCGGGAGAACGTGTGGCGCAGATCATGGTTCGATCCTGGCCGGCGTGCTCCACTGCGCAGATCTCCGCGCTGGATAACGCACCCGAGATCGCACCCGAGATGTTCGGCTGTGAACCTCCAGAGCCGGCGGCCTCGCGTGTCGTCAAATCCCTCACCGCTTCGCTTCGCGAACTGGCTCGGACCGCTCCTCCTGCGTTCAACTTCGGAAGCCAACCGGGATCGGGCGAGGCGCTGCGCGAAGTGCACGCGGTGCTCGAGATCCTCGCGCTGTGGATGGTCCTTGCGCTCTTTGTATCTGCCGCTGGGCTGATGTTCGCGCTGGCCCTCGCCGCACGTTCCCTCAAAGCGGTTCTGCGCTGGTCAGGAATCACATGGATGAGCGGAGCCTCATTGGCCATTCTCGTCGCCCTGGCTCTGCTCGCGGCGCGCAATCGTCTGCCTACAGGTTTCGCCGATGGGCCCGCCGCGTTGAGGGAGGCGATGGCAACCGTCGTTCGCAGCGTGGTTGGCTTGGCCATGGGTGCCACATTTGTTGTCAGCTTGGTAGCACTTCTGGTTGGAAGCGGGGGTACGGTCATCTCCATCGTGTGGCGAAGGCCCGCCGGCCTTCAGGGGGCAGGCCAGACTGACCGCCTTCCCGAGGTCGCGCGCGCGGTCGTGCCTCCAACGCGAGAGACACGCGCTGCGCAAGCCCTGCCCTTGCCCGCTGCGCCAGAGGAGGGCGAGCGGCCAAGAGGCCTCTTCGGTTAGCGAATGTAAACTGGGATGGGGCGCCTAGCGGCGCCCCACGGTGTGTAAGAGGACGAAGTTGGGTGGGCCGGGAACCGACAGGGGCAGCCCAGCGATGAGCACCACCTGTTCCCCGGCGCGGATGGGCGAGGCGGCGATCATGGCCGCTTCGACGTGGGCCAGCATCTCCTCGAGCGTGTTCGCCTCCGGCACCAGGAAGGGGACCACTCCCCACATCATCGCCATGCGCGGGTAAGTGGCGGCTTCGGGCGTGAAGGCCAGGATCGGCGCCTGTGGGCGTTGCTTCGACATCAGGCGTGCCGCCCGGCCGGTGCGGGTGAAGACCGCAATCGCGGCCACGTCGCGATCGACGCCCAATTCCTTGGCTGCATGCGCGATGGCCAACGCATCGTCTCGCGTGTCAATGGTCTCGGGGCCGTGCCAGCGTCCCCACTGGCTGAGGTGCTGCTCGGCCTCCTCCAGGATGAGAGCCATCGTGCGCACCGCTTCGATCGGATACTTGCCCACCGCCGTCTCGCCTGAGAGCATCACCGCATCCGTGCCGTCGTAGACCGCGTTGGCCACGTCGGAGGCCTCCGCCCGCGTGGGCCCGGGGTTGGTGATCATCGTTTCGAGCATCTGCGTTGCCGTGATGACCAGCTTGCCCCGCAGATTGGCGGCCTGAATAATCTGCTTCTGCGCGGTGGGCACTACCGCGGCCGACATCTCCACGCCCAGGTCACCTCGCGCCACCATCAGCCCGTCGGCCACTTCGGCGATGGCGTCCAGGTTCTCCACCGCCTCGGCCCGCTCGAGCTTGGCGATGAGCGGCAGGCGCGTCTGGCTCGGGTCAAGGGCGAGAACCGCCTGACGTGCGCGGGCCATATCCTCAGCGCGGCGCACGAACGAGATGGCGATGGCGTCCACCCCGTTTTCGAGGGCAAAGGCAATATCGGCATGGTCCTTCTCGGTCAGGGAAGGCGCCGAGAGACGAACCCCGGGCAGGTTCACCCCCTTGTGCGGCAGGAGTGGGCCGCCCTCGAGCACCCGCGTCGAAATGTCCTCGCCTCGTACTCCCAGAACCTCCAGCCGCAGCCGTCCGTCGTCGAGCAACAGGTGATTCCCAGGACGCACGTCGGCCGGGAGGGTGGGCCAATCCACCGATACGCATTCACGGTTGCCGGGCACCTCGCGTGTGGTGAGAATGAAGGGCGCCCCGGGCTCGAGCTCCGCTTTGCCGCCTTGGATCGGGCCGGTGCGAATCTTGACCCCCTGCAGGTCGGCCAGGATGGCGACCGCGCGCCCGGCCCGAATTGCCACCCGACGAATGAGGGCAATGGCGCGGGCGTGGTCGTCGTGGGTTCCGTGCGAGAGATTGAGGCGCGCCACGTCCATGCCGGCCACAATCATGGCGGTGAGGGTTGCCTCGTCGCGCGAGGCTGGCCCGACCGTTGCTACGATGCGTACTCGTCGAAGGTGCGTGGTCACAGGCGTACTCCCTGTCGGACATCCAGTCTGAGGTGAAGGCTTAGAGGAAGCGCAGTTCGCGGGCCTGCTTCTCCAGCGTCTCGCGGAAATCGGGGTGGGCGATGGCAATGAGCGCCTGCGCCCGCTGGCGGATGGTCTTGCCGTACAGCCAAGCCACGCCGTACTCGGTCACCACGTAGTGGACGTGGTTGCGGCTGGTGGTCACCCCGGCTCCGGTTTGCAGCATGGCCGCAATGCGGCTCACGCGCCGCCCGTCGCGCAAGACGCTCGTGCTCGGTAGCGCGATGATCGGCTTGCCGCCCTTGCTGCGCGAGGCGCCGTAGATGAAATCCACTTGGCCGCCCACACCGGAGTAGAAGCGCGGGCCGATCGAATCGGCGCACACCTGCCCGGTCAGGTCCACCTCGATCGCCGAATTGATCGCCACCATCTTGTTGTTCTGGGCGATGACGAACGGGTCGTTGATGTATTCCTGCGGATGGAATTCGACGATCGGGTTATCGTCTACAAATTCGTACAACCGCCTCGTGCCCAGGGCGATACCGGCCACGATCTTGCCCGGGTGAAGGGTCTTCTTTTCGTTGTTGATGACTCCCGCTTCCACCAGGGCCACCACGCCATCCGAGAAGAGCTCGGTGTGAATGCCCAGGTCCTTCTTGCTGCGCAGGTGGTGCAGCACGGCGTCCGGGATGGCGCCGATGCCGGTTTGCAGCGTGGAGCCGTCTTCGATCAGCTCGGCGATGTGTGCGGCAATCTGCAGGCTGAGCTCATTCGGCTCGCCCATCTGAAGCTCGGAGGGGATGTACGAGACCGGGACGGCGAAATTGATCTTGGACAGGTGGATGAAAGAATCGCCCAGCGTGCGCGGCATCTTGTCGTTGACTTCGGCGATGACGATGCGCGCCTTCTGGGCGGCCGTCTTGGAGAGCCCAGCCTCGATCCCCAGACTGCAAAAGCCGTGCTCGTCGGGCGGGCTGACGTGGCACAGCGCCACATCCAGCGGCAGCACATCCCGGGCAAAGAGCAGCGGCACCTCCGAAAGAAATACCGGTGTGAAATCGGCCCGCCCATCCTGCACTGCCGGGCGAAGCGTGTCGCTGATGAAGAGCGAGTTCACACGCAGGTGGCCCTGCATTTCGGGCTCGACGTAGTCCGCCGAGCCGATGGTCAGAGCCTGAACGATCTCGACGTTCTTGAGCTGCGGCGCCCGCCGCACCAGCGCTGCCAGCAGAACCTTGGGCACGGCAGCATTGCCCGTCAAATACAGGCGCTGGCCGGACTGGATAACCTCGATCGCCGTGTCGGCGTCGACTTGTTTCGACTTGTACAGTTCGAGCCAGCGCATGCTCAGGTCTCGCTTTCCACAGGGAACTCGGGCATGGAGATGTGGAGCAGGCGGCCAGCCTGGGTGCAAACGCCCGCGGCCAGCGCCGGGCTGGAAGCCACGGCCGCCTCGAAGCCCAGGCGGGCCAGGAGTTGGATGTAAGGCATTGCTACGCCCATCAGAGCGTGGGTGGCGGTGCGGCCCACGACGCCGCCCATGTTGGGCACCGCGTAGTGGATCACGTCTTCGTCCACGTAGGTCGGGCGGTCGTGGCGGGTAGGGCGGGAAGTCTCCACGCAGCCGCCCTGGTCGATGGAGAGATCCAGGATGACTGAGCGGCGCTTCATCGAGCGCACCATCTCGCGAGTCACCAGGATCGGCGCGCGCTCGCCAGGCACGTACACGGCGCCGATGAGCACATCCACGTAACGGCACACGCGGGCGATGTTGACCGTGCTGGAAAGTATCGTCGTCAGGCGCCCGGGGAAGCGGTTGTCGATTTCCTCCAGGCGCAGTGGATCGCGGTCGAGCACGGTGACGTGCGCGGCCAGGCCCAGGAAGGCGCGCGCTGCGCTGCGGCCCACCGCGCCCGCGCCGATGATGCCCACCTCGGCCGGCGGCACACCGGGGATGCCGCCCAAGAGGATGCCCTTGCCGCCGTGGTCATTCTGCAAGAGGCTGGCGGCCACCTGGGCCGCCAAGCGCCCGCCGATGTCGCTCATGACCCGCAGCACGGGCAGCCGTCCGTCGGGGAGCTGGATCTGCTCGTAGGCAATGGCGTTGATCTTGTGATCGAGCAGCGTACGCACCTTTTGCGGCTGGGCGGAGGCCAAATGCAGGAAGGCCATGATCGTCTGGCCCTCTTCGAGCCAATCCAGTTCTTCCTGCAACGGACGCTCGACTTTGACCATCAAATCGCCCCGCCGGAAAGCCTCCTCGTGCGAAAACGCGATCCGCGCGCCAACTTGTTCGTAGTCGGTGTCGGAGAAGCCCGCCCCGAGCCCGGCGTCATGCTCGATGTAGACGGTATGGCCTTGCTCGGAGAGTGTGCCCACGGCCGACGGCGCCAGCCCCACGCGATATTCGTATGTGCGACGTTCTTTGGGTACGGTGATGTTCATGCGTGCTCCTTGGCAGAGTGTTGCGGGCTGCGCGCGCAGCCGAGGCCGGCGGTGTGCCGCTCAGCCGCCTGTCAAAACGCGGGCGATGCGTTCGAGAGCCCAATCCACCGTTGGGCGATCGATCACCAGCGGGGGCGCGAAGCGGATAACGTTCTCGTGCGTCTCCTTGGCCAGCACGCCCTCGCCCATGAGTGCCTCGCAGAACCGGCGCGCGCCGCCTGCCTGCGGATGGAGTTCGACTCCCACCAGCAGGCCTTTGCCGCGCACCTCGCGCACATGGCGGCTCGGAATTTCGGCGAGCTGATCGATGAAATACTCGCCTAATGTGGCAGCGTTTTCCACCAGGCCTTCCTCAAGAATGACGCGCACCGCCTCGCGGCCGACGGCCGCGGCCAACGGGTTGCCGCCAAATGTCGATCCGTGCTCGCCCGGTTGGAAGAGATCCATCACTGTTTCATCGGCGAGCACCGCCGAGACTGGGTAGACCCCGCCGCCCAGGGCCTTGCCCAAGATCATCACGTCCGGCCGCACGCTCTCGTGGTTGCAAGCCAGCAGCGCCCCGGTGCGGCCCAGGCCGGTCTGGATCTCATCGGCCATCAGCAGCACGTTGTTGCGATCACAGATTTCACGCAGGCGGGAGAGGAAACCGGCCGGCGGAACGATCACGCCCGCTTCGCCCTGGATCGGTTCGACCAAAATGGCCGCCGTGTTGGGGCTGATGGCCGCTTCCACCGCGCGTGCATCGCCGTAGGGAATGGTAACGAAACCTGGGGTGAAAGGCCCGAAGCCATCGCGATAGAGGGCTTCGCTCGAGAACGACACAATGGAGATCGTTCGTCCGTGGAAGTTGCCGGAGAAGGTGATGATCTCCGCTTGTTCGGCGGGCACTCCCTTAACGCGATAGGCCCACTTGCGCGCAAGCTTCAGCGCCGTCTCAACCGCTTCGGCGCCGGTGTTCATCGGCAGCACACGCGGATAGCCGGTGGCGTCGGTCAGCGTCTGAT
>JBGOXY010000130.1:0-6740 GCA_041479415.1 Anaerolineae bacterium | reverse complement strand
GTTTCGTATTTCGAGTTGGGCCCAGGCGGCGCGGCGAACACAGCCATTGCCGCGGCGCGGCTCGGGCTCGCAGTCGGGCATCTGGGCGAGATCGGGCAGGATCGTGCCGGCCGCTGGATTCTCGAGGATATGCAGGCGGAGGGCGTCGACGTGAGCGGCGTGATCACCCCTACAGGGGCCGCGACGCCGGTCGCGGGGGTTGTTGTCGACCGCTCGGGTGAGCCGGCCTACCTGGGCTATCCCGGCACGCTGCGGTTGAACGCGTTGCCGAAGTTGTGGGGCAAGCGCATCGCGAAAGCGGAGGCGTTGTTTGCGGACGGCTGGGCGGATCACGCCGGCGTGCCGAATCTCATCTTTGGCGGGCTGCGCGCAGCGCGCGCCGCCGGCGTGCCGTCGTTCTTCGATCCCGGGCCGGGCAACCCGGCGATGGACAATGCCTGGCATGGCAAGGCGTGCCGGCTGGCCACGGTCATTCTCGCCACCGAGGAGGAAGCGCGGCGCATCAGCGGCAAACCTGACCCGCTCGATTCGGCGCGCGCGCTGCTGGCGCTAGGCCCGAAGTTGGTGGTGATCAAGCGCGGCGTAGCGGGATGCTTCCTGGTGCGCAAGGGCGAAGTGCATCTCGCGGGCGGCTATCCCGTCGAAGCGCGCGATGCGACCGGCGCCGGCGACAGCCTGGATGCGGCGATCATCTACGCCTGGCTGCGCAAGTTGCCGCTGGCGGCGATGGGCACGCTCGCGAATGCGGTCGGAGCGGCGAAGGTGCTCAAGCTGGGCACGGGTCGCAACGTCCCGACGCGCGACGAGGTGCGTGCCATCCTGCGCAGGTTCGGGGTGGCGGAGGCGGGGATATTGGAGGGCTGAGGGGGACCCAGGACCACGGCCCTCACCCCAGCCCTCTCCCGCGGGGAGAGGGAACTAACGCCGCCCCAATCGCGCATCCGGGATGCGCTCGCGAGAGGCGGGGCAACCATACAATCGATTGTGGTCACCTATCGCCGGCGAGGCTCCTCGAGCGGCACGCGGACCGGGATAGGCTTGGGCTCGGGGCGCCGCCGCGATAGGGACAAGATTCCGAGCGCGGTTGCGATCAGTCCTACCAAGAGTGCCAATGCAATTGTCATATTCTCATCTCCTGAGCTAAGTGCCGTCTCGCTCGTCTGCTCTCCAAAATCGCACAGCATCCTCGCAATGGTTCATCAATCTGCCCTGTTCCCTTTGGCGACACTCGCCGGCCGTTGGGACTCCTAGTGTCTCGGCCTGCTGCGAGAATTGTGAGCGTTTCCTGCCCCTTGGCTGCTTGCCCCATGGCGGGAGTAGGGGATCCGTACCCCAGGACGAGCGCGCGCTGCCGTGCGCAAGCCCAAACTCGCGTCAACCGGCTGCGATATTGGGCCGGGGAGAGCCGCCACTTGGCGACGCGCCTGCTCGCGCCGTTTCTCTCGCGCCATGATCAGCCAGTACGCGGTCAGGAAAACGACCACCAGGAATGTGCTTGCGTACATCCATTGCGCGGCGGGCAGGGAGGAATCTGTGCCAGCCAGAAAGCTGTGCACGATGGCGCCCAGGTACGCCACCATGCTGCTGACGTGGATCCACCGGAAGGCACGCATGCCGATCCGGTTGCGCATATAGAAGGTAATCGTGACCAACAGGCATAGGTAGAAGGCGATCACGCCGATCCCGATCCACACGGGCCGGTAGGGCGAGAGGAAAGGCACCAGGACCTGTGCGAGTGAATAGGGCAAGTAGCGATCGGCCATCAGGACGGCCACGTGCAAGGCGATGAACCCGATCGAGAGCAACGAGATGAACTGGTGAAAATCGTAGGTGAACGTCCGGTGCAGGACGGCATCGAGGATCTTGCTCGTGACGGCCAATCCCCATGCGGTCGAGAACCAGAGCAGTAGATAGGCCACCAGTCCGGCAGAGCGGGTGATGTACCACATGAGCTGCACGCTGTCGATCGCGAAGAGCTGATTGAGGGATCTGCCCAAGACCGCCCCCACGGGCGTGTTGGCCGCGAGCAAGGCGGTCAACACGCCCAAGGCGAGGAGGCCGGCTCCAAGCAAGATGGCCAAGAGCCAGCCGACACTGGGGAAAGCCCTTCCCCGATTATCCGGCAACGATTTCGCTTCTGACATCGATGAACTCCCGGCTGTGTTCTGAGCCCAACAATTGTCCGTTCCTATCGACGGCGATGAACGCCAGCGGTCCGAGTTTCTCCGTGAGCGCGTCGAGCCCCCGGGGACCGGCGATGAGCAGCGCCTTGGCCAATACTTCGGCTGCGGCAGCCTGCGGATCGATGACCGTCACGCTGAGCCATTCCGCCTGGGCCGGCTCGCCGGTGCGCGGATCGATCAGGTGATGGCGCTCCACGCCGCCCTGCAGCCAGCGCCGCTTGGTAATGGAGGAGGTGGCCACGGCACCTGGGCCAACGTTCAAGACCGCCAGGTTCTGCTCCGGGTCGCGCGGGTCCTCAAGCCCCACCTGCCATGCGCTTTGGCCTGTGGGCAGGCCGACGAGGAACATGTCGCCCCCCGCATTGACCGCGCAGGCAGGTGAAGACTGCGCGAGGAGGCGGGCGGCGCGTTCTGCCACCCAGCCCTTGGCCAATCCTCCTAGATCGACACGCATGCCGGGAGGCAGATAGATCTCATGCGTCGCCTCGTCCAGCCGGAGCTGGGCGAATTCGGGGATCTGTGTCACCCCGCCAAGGACTTGTGTCACCCCGCGCTCGCGGATCTCGTCCATGCTGCGGTCATATCCGGCTCGTTCGAGGGCAACCAACACTGCCGGGTTGAACAAACCGCCTGTAGCGGCATGGTATTGCGTTGCGAGGCGCACCAGGTCAAACAACTCGGGCGAGGCTCGAAACCAACGCCCGGCCGAACGGTTGAGGCCGGAGAGCTCGCTTGCCTCCGAGAAGCGCGTCAGACGGCGTTCGTTAGCCTCGATGAACGACTCAACTGCCTCGAACGCGGCCGGAGTAGTGCTCTCGGATCCCTCCGCCGCAAGGAGCATGTCCGTGTCCATCGCACGGAAAGAGTGGTACTCCATCAGGACCCCGAAGTCCGCAGCCGCGGAAAAGCCATCACAGACCGAGTCTGAGGCATTACGGGCAGCGATTGAAGATTGCTGGCGAAGCCTTCCAGCGGTGGCAGCGGCTCAAGGGTGGGTAGTGGGCTCAGTTGCGCAACGGCTGGCGAGGCGGCCGTCAGTGGCGCAGGTTTGCCGGCATGCGCCAGAAGGGCCCAACCTCCAACAAATCCAGCCACGCTGGCTGAGGCGATCCAAACTCGGATGAGACTCTTCAGAGGTTTCATGTTGGAGACACTTCCTTTGAACGAAGACTGCGCAGCCCTGCGGCCTACCCGCGCGGGAGGAGGACTCTGCCGTCCTGGGTGATCACGATAACCCCGCGCTGCTGGAGCTCAAGTAACAGTTGCTGATAGGCCTGAATCTGCGAGTTCTCTTGGTTCAACTGCTGAACGGCCTGGTCCAGTTGCGACTGATACTGCTGGTCGCGCTGCTGATACTGCGCGATCAAGTCCTTGAGCTGTTGGATCTGGGCCGCACCGTTGCCGACTGCCGAACTGGGCAGGTCGGCCTGCGATATGGCGGACGACGATCCGGGCGGGTCCGCTTGTGATGCCGTGGCCGGCGAATCCGCCAGGGGAACCGTGTTCTTGTTCAGTAAGGCATTGCCGCCAATCCCGAGCATGGCGGCGCCGGTCGTTCCGGCGATGAGGAAAGAGGCGAGCAGCGCTGTCAGATTCTTCATTGGTCCTTCACCTGGGTGCTCATGCAGCGTGTACGAGCCGGGCGTCCTGGGCGAGTGAGAAGCATTTCCGTCTGGGCGCCCCTTCGAGCGGAATGCGATTCCGTCCATCGATCCATTTCTCGCGATTATCGCTGCAGTGAGGCGAGCTTCCCGGAGCCTCCGGGAAGCTCGCCTGCATAGCGATACCGATAGATCCCTAGCCTTGCGATTGGGGAAGGACCCCCAATGTCAGTTGAGTCGTCTGCGAGCGTCCGTCACGCAAGAGAGACAGCGTCACCGTCTGACCGGGTTGGGTGTTGAGGAACACGTAGGCCTGCAGATCCTCGAAGCTTGAGAGCGGGTGTCCGTCCACCGCTGTGATGATGTCGCCGCCCACGGGAATGTCCACGCCGTTGATCGAGGCGGTGCGGGTGCTGCCGCGCAGCCCCGCCTTCGATGCCGGGCTGTTCGAGCTGACGCTGTTCACCAGGGCGCCTCGCTGCTGCGGGCCGAGGTTCATGGCCAGCGCCAAGTCGTAGGTGAGGCTCGTCCCGCTGATGCCGATCCACGAGTGATCGTAACGGCCGGTCTGAATCAAGGAGGGAACGACCCGTTGGACGATCGCCGCTGGGATGACAAGCCCAACCCCCGAATTGGCGTTGGTTGTCGATTGGATGGCCGTTGTGACCCCGATCACCTGCCCCTGGTCGTTGACCAAGACCCCTCCCGAGTTCCCGGGGTTCATGGCCGCGTCCGTCTGGATCATCTCGGGGATTGAGTACGACGCGCCGGTCCCAGATCGCGAACCGCCGGACTCAACCGGGAGCGAACGGGAAAGGCCGCTGACAATGCCTTCCGTCATCGTGCCCGAAAGGCCAAAGGGGTTGCCGATGGCGATGGCCAACTGGCCGACCTTGACCTGAGTCGAATCGCCGAGTTGCACCGGGTGGAGCTGGTCGGAGGCAACATCAACCTGAATCACGGCCAAGTCGCTGTTCGGGTCTTTCCCCACCACCTTGGCTTCGGCCGTCGTGCCGTCGGCAAAAGTCACGCTGATGCGGGTGGAGCTGTCGACCACGTGATAGTTGGTCACGATGTGACCTTGGGTATCCCAGACGAAGCCTGACCCGAGCGCCTGCTGGGGTGCCGGGGAAGCGGGCCCGCCGAACCTAAAGGGCAAGCCCGGCAATGTATTGCCTGAGGCGGGCGCGGCGCCCTGCTCCACAACCTGGATGTTGACCACCGAGGGCCCGACCTGCTGGTAGATGTTCTCGAGCGTGCTCTGGAAGGTGGCCAGCGCCGGGTCTGCAGAAACGGGCGCCGAGGTCGGCGAAGAAGAGGCAGGGGTCGGGGCCGGTGCCAGATTGAGAGTCGTGCCCAAGGCGGGGCTCGTCGCGCTGCACGCGGCTAGGACGAGCGCGGAAAGGGTGGTGATGGCGAGTGCTGGCTTGAATGATCTCATTTCAAAGCTCCTTCGTGAAATGCGTCTGTCTCGTTCCAGTTGCATTCCTTCTCATCCCACCGGCGAGTACCCCTGCAATCCCGGTTGGGGGAGGGGAAGGCTGAGCTACTGGTTACCGGGGGCAGAGTAACGCCGCATCATGACGCACAGATGAACAGGAGAGGAATCTTCGACTCCTCTAAGCTTCATCTGGTTGTCATCTCCCTTTCATCTTCGGGGGTTATGCTCTCCTCGGCCTCAAAGCGGGTTGGGGCACGGGATTCCAGGAGAGGCAAGCGTGCGTATTCTGGTCGTTGAGGACAATCGCCGGCTCAGCAATTCCCTGAAGATGAGCCTTTCGGATGATGGCTATGCTGTCGATACCGCCTATGACGGTGTAGAGGCCTTGGAGGTTGCGGAAGCGTACCCATACGACTGCATCATCCTTGATCTGCTCTTGCCGAGAAAAGATGGCTTAGCGGTCTGCCGCGAATTGCGCGCGCGAAAAGTGAACGTGCCGGTCCTGGTGTTGACCGCCCGCGACAGTGTTGAGGACCGGGTGCAGGGGCTGGACAGCGGCGCGGACGACTACCTGGTCAAGCCCTTTGCGCTGGAGGAGCTTAGGGCCCGCTTGCGAGCCCTCTTGCGGCGAGAATCTCCGGACCGGGGAGCGAGCCTGGCGGTGGGAAACCTGACCTTGGATCCCGCCACCCATCTGGTCGAGCGGCACGGCAGGCCGATCCAATTGACCGCTAAGGAGTTTGCCCTGCTGGAATACTTCATGCGCAATCCGAACCGCGTCATCACCCGAGAGATGGCCGAGAGCCACATCTGGAGTTACGACTTCCAGTCGACCTCGAATGTGGTCGACGTCTATATTCGCCGCCTGCGACGCAAAATCGATGATCCCTTCCCGGTCAAGCTGCTCGAGACAGTTCGCGGGGTCGGGTACCGTCTGTATGAACCCGTCGAAGACCATGCCTAAGATCCATCTGCCGGATCGCTTCCTAGAAGTATTCCTTAGCATCCGCTTCCGGCTAACCCTCTGGTTCGTCGCCATCCTGGCGCTCGTGCTGGCCCTATTCGGCGGTTTCGTCTACACCTTGCAGGCACGCGACCTGAGCCGCGCCACGCTGGATCGCCTGGCCAACGAGATCCGCCAGATTCAAACTTCAGAACGGTTCGCCGACCGCGAGTTCTTCGAGCCGCGGGTGGCCGTCCCGAGCCTTTCCCAGGATGCGAGCCCCGCGTTGCACGCAGACGATGTGCTGGCCCTGACCGATCCCACCGGACATGTTGTGCAGCAATACGGCCCCATGGACAACCCGGACCTCGGCAGCGTGGCGGCCATTGGGACCGCCCAGGGGTCGAGCGGCGGTCCTTTTAGCTACACAGTGAGATCGTCCGCCGCATCCAGCCAGGGGTCGACGGGGGAATACGTATTCCTGGCCGCCCCCGTCACGCTTGGCTCCTCCTTGATCGGCTATCTGATCTTGGGGACTCCAGTGGACCCGACGGGTCAACTTCATCGGCTGC
>JBGOXY010000129.1:0-6792 GCA_041479415.1 Anaerolineae bacterium | reverse complement strand
CGGGATTCTCGAGAAGGACATCCAGACCGCGGGATTCAGCGTCTACGCGCAGGACCAATTCGATCAGACCGGCCAGCCGACCGGCGCTCGTGTTTACGTGGTGAGCAACACGGTCACCTTCATCGCGCGCGATATCCCCAAGGTGGGGGATGTGCTTTCGGCGGCGCTCAAGGCGGGGGCCAACACGGTCAACGGTGTGTCGTTCAACATTGAGGATCCGACCGCGGCCATGGCCGAGGCGCGCCTCAAGGCGATGAAGGATGCCAAGGCACGCGCCACGGCACTCGCCGAGAGCGCCGGGGTGACCCTGGGCAAGCCGATCTCGATCAACGAGTCGTACGCCATGCCGGTGACGAGCTTTGCCAACGAGAAGGCCATGGGCTACGGTGGGGGCGGCGCGCCGGTGCCGGTCTCGGCCGGGTCGCTCACGATCACGGTGCAGGTCTCGGTCGCGTACGCGATCAAGTAACCTCAACCGCAACAGGATGCACCCAGGGCTGCCCTTTCGGGCAGCCCTGTTCGCTTTGCGCGAGCCGAGCGGCGTGACGGGTGGCGATAGCCTCGCTCACGCCCTCACGAGCGGCAGCTTCTCAAGTTCCGCGATGCGCGCCGAAAGCGCATCAAACCCGCCCTGCCAGAAGGCGCGCGTCTCCATGTTCAGTCCGGCGCGAGTCAAGATTTCATTCGGGCTGGCCGAGCCGCCGGCCGAGAGCAACTCCAAGTAGCGCGGGATAAAGGCCCGCCCTTCCGCCTGGTATTGGCGGTACAGCGCCAGCACCAGCAGCTGGCCGAAGGCATAGGCATACACGTAGAAGGGCACATCGTAGATGTGCGGGATCGAGACCCACTCCCAGCGAAATTCATCGGCCACCTCGACCGCCTCGCCGAATTGGGCGTGCAGGTTGTCGAGGTAGGCCTGGCACAACTCATCGGTTGGCGCGCCGGCTTGCACCCGCTGGTGAGCCTCCTTCTCGAACAAGGCGAAGAAGGCCTGGCGCCCGATCGTGGCATAGGCATCATCCAGCTGGCGGAACAAGAGGTCGCGCCTTACCCCGGGGTCCGCCTCTTCCGCGAGCAACTGGTCGATGAGCAGCATTTCGGCGAAGATGGAGGCCGTTTCGGCCAGCGGCAGCGAGGCGTGGAAAGTGAACAGCGGGTGATGGGCGGCCAGCATCGAGTGGATGGCATGGCCCAGCTCGTGAGCCAGGGTGGCGACATCGTCGGCCCGCCCCTGGAAGTTCGAGAGCACCCACGGCGTCTGGCCGGGGACGGTCGAGGCGCAGAAAGCGCCCGAGCGTTTGCCCGCGCGCACCTCCGAATCGAGATGGTCTTCGGCCATCACGCGCTCGGCCAGCCGGGCCACCTTCGGCTCGAATCGCTCCAGGCTGCCCAGCACGAGCTGGGTGGCCTGGACGAAGGTGTAGCGCTTGTCGGAGACGGCCACCGGCGCGTAGAGGTCGTAGCGCCGCAGGCGCGGGAGGTTCAGCCAGCGCGCCTTGAGGTGGAAGAAGCGCTGGAAGAGGCCCGCGTTCTCGCGGCACACCTCCAGCAGCGTGTCGACCACCGCATCCGGCAGGTCGTTGTGCAGGTTGCGCACGGCCAGCGGCGATCCGAAGCGCCGCAGGCCGAGGTGCTCGTTGTGCCAGTCGCGCGCGAGGGCCGAGTAGATCTGTGAGAGCAACGGTCCGTCGCCGCCGTACACGCGGTACAGCTCCCGATAGGCCGCCGCGCGCTGGTCCGGGTCCGACTGTCGCACGTGAACCATCAGCTCGCCGCGGGTCAGCTTCTTCTTCTCGCCCGCCACGTCGAGCTCGAACTGATAGCGGTTGGTGATCATCGAGTACAGCGTCTGCAACGCGCGCGCACCGGTCACGTCTTTGAGATTGATGACTTTCTCTTCCGGCTCGCTAAGGGTGTGCGGGCGGAAGTGACGCATCTCTTCCAGAAAGTAGCGATACGCACCGCAGGCCTCGAGCAGCCGCTGCGCGTGCGCATCCTCAAGCCCCTTCCACCACAAGCTGAAGAAGAGCACGCGGTTGGCCACTTCGGCCAGGCGGTTTTCGAGCGAGGCCAGAAAGGCCTGCGCCTCCTGGTCCTGCGTGTTCTCTGAGAACCACAACTCGGCGAAGCCGGAGATGCGTTGGATGAGGTGGGTGATCGACTCGAGCGCTTTCAGCTGCTCGAGCAGGACCCCTGTGTCGATCTGCGGTGTGAGCCGCGAACGCGTGCTTTCAAAACGGGTCACGCGCTCTTCGAGTTCCGCGAGCGCCGCCTTCATCTCGGGCGAGCCCTGCCCGGGGAATAGATCTATAAGCGACCAGCGCTTCTGGGTGTACGTCCCTGTCACCGCTACCTCCCTTTGGTGAGTGTGCGTCGGGGGCCGGTGGCCCGCGGCGCAGGATGGCCCGGGTAGCCGCGTTTGCGCAATTTCTCGCGCAGCCGGTTGATGGGCTGGCGGCGGCGTGTGCGCGGGTCGCGGTAGTACCACACTTCCCACCCGTTGCACGGCGCGCGGCGCAAGGCGCGCGCGATCTGGTGTATCGAGCCGCGCCGCGTTCCGGCCTGCAATGAACCGTCGGCCAGGACGCGTGCGGAGGTTTTACCTTGCGGACCGAAGTATAGGGTGGCGCCCGGCCGCAAGAGCCCGTTTTCGAGCAGCGCGCCGAAGGGGATGCGTGGGAGGCTGCGTGGATTGAGAGAGGCCAGCGCGGCAGGCGGAAGGACGGGCGCAGGCACACGCGCGAGACGGCGCCGGGCGAGGGCGACGTAGGTCGCCTCGCGCTCGATGCCGATCCAGTGCCGGCCCAGACGGCGCGCCGCGACGCCGGTCGTACCGGTGCCGAAAAACGGGTCGAGCACGACCTGGCCCGGGCTCGAACTGGCCAGCAGCACCCGGTAGAGCAAGGCCTCGGGCTTCTGAGTCGAGTGAGCTTTTACACCCGCGAGCCGCAGCCGCTCGCGCCCCGAGCAGATGGGCAGCTGCCAGTCGGAGCGCATTTGCAGGCCTTCGTTGAGCGATTTCATCGCGTGGTGGTCGAAGGTGTAGGGCGCACCCTTGTCCCTCTGCGCCCAGAGCAGCGTCTCATGCGCGTTGGTGAAACGCACGCCGCGGAAATTGGGCATGGGATTGGTCTTGACCCACACCACGTCATTGAGAATCCAGAAGCCGAGGTCCATGAGGATCGCCCCGACCCGGTAGATGTTGTGATACGAACCGATGACCCACAACGTGCCGCTGCGCTTGAGCACCCGCCGGCAGGCCCCCAACCACTCCCGGGTGAACTGGTCGTAGGCCGCGAGGTCCGGGAACTGGTCCCAGGCATCCGTTACGGCCTCCACCCGCGTGTTATTGGGGCGCCACAATTCCTGGCGCAGCTGCAAGTTGTAGGGTGGATCGGCGAAGACCAGGTCGACGGATTCTGCGGGGAGCTGCGGGAGGAGGTCGAGGCAGTCGCCCTGTAACACCTGATCGAGCGGCAAGCCGGGCGCGGGAGGGGTTTCGCGGCGAGCGGCTGGGCTCATGCGTGTCCTCGCACCGCACACCGCGGAGATGGTTGGCAGGCAGGAGCGTCGGGCGCGGCCACGTTACCCGCCGCCGATGCCTTTGAGCAGGGAGCCCACGCCATAAGCCACGGCACCCGCTAGGCCTCCGACGACGAGCATTTCGAACCCGCTGCGCAGGGGATTGAGGCGCGTGACGAGGACCTTCGCGGCGCCCAGCCCGAAGAGCGCGAGCACCGACATGCCGAGCGAGACGAAGAACCTTGCCTGCACGGCGATGGGGATGAACAGCCCGACCAGATAGACCAGGAGCGGCACCGCGCCAGCCACGACGAACGAGACGAAGGTGGCCAGGGCGCTCACCAGCGGCTTGCGTTCGTCCGGCATGAGGCCCAGCTCTTCCACCATCATCGCGTCGACCCACAACTTCGGGTCGCGTGATTTGATCTCCACCATGCGCGCCGCATCCGCCTCCGAGTATCCTTGCTGGCGGTAGAGTTCGTAAAGCTCGGCCTTCTCGCCTTCCGGGTAGTGTTCGACCTCCCAGGCCTCGCGCTGGCGTTCGCGGTCGTAGTATTCCTTCTCGCTCTTGGATGAAAGATAGGCACCGGTGGCCATCGAGAAACCGTCGGCGAATTGGTTGGCCAGCCCGAGGATCAGGACGACATGCACACCCAGATCAGCGCCGGCCACCCCGCTCACCACGGCAAAGGTGGTGATGATGCCATCCAGCCCGCCGTAGACCATGTCGCCGATGTACTGGTGGCTGGCGCCGCCGTGCCGTTCCTGCGCCGCCTGGGCGATGCGCGCGGGATCGTGAGCCGACGCGGACAGCGTGGCATCGCCGCGGGCGAATCCCTGGCGGGCGTCTTCAAGTCGTTTCGATATGCTCATCGTCCTTCAGCCTTGGCACCGGGCGTGTCCGGCGCACCGGTCGCTAGAGATTGAAGCGGATGGTCAAGATATCGCCGTCCTTGACCGGATAATCCTTGCCCTCCAACCGCAGTTTGCCTTTGGCGCGCGCCTCGGCCATGCCGCCCAGTGCGGTCAGATCGTCGTAGTGCACGACCTCGGCGCGGATGAAGCCCTTGAGCATGTCAGTGTGAATCTCCCCGGCGGCCTCGGGCGCCAGCGCGCCGCGGCGCACGGTCCAGGCACGGACCTCATCTTCGCCGACGGTGAAGAAGGACAGCAGCCCGAGCAGATCGTAGGAGAGGCGAATGACACGGTTGAGGCTCGGTTCGCTGATGCCGTATTCCCCGAGGAAGACTTGGGCCTCCTCCGCCGGGAGCTGCGCAATTTCCATTTCGATTTTGCCCTGCAGCCCGACGAAGGCCACATGTGGATTCGTGTCGGGGATCTCGGGCGGCGGCTGCCCTTCGCCCAGATTCCACACCACCAAGAGCGGCTTCTGGGTAAGCAGGCCAAAGCCCGAGAGCGCGCGTCCTTCGTCGGGGGAGAGGTCCAGATCGCGCAGCGGCTGCTCGGCCGCGAGGGCCGTGTTCAGGCGCTCGAAAAACTCGAGATCGCGCGTGGCCTGCACCTTATCGCGTGCGCCGCCTTTGCGCAGTTCGTCGCGCAAGCGTTCGATCTTGCGCTCGACGGAAATCTGATCGTTGAGCAGGAGCTCGGCTTGCATGACGCTCAGGTCGCGCAGCGGGTCGAGGCTGCCCGCGGGGTGCGGTACGGCCTCATCGTCGAAGCAGCGCACCACGAGCAGCAGCCCGTCCATCTGGCGCAACTCGGCCAGAAGCGAGCCCGAGAGTTCGCCTTTGCCGGAGCCCGCCTCCAGCCCGGCGATGTCGGCATAGGTGACCTGGGCGTAGACCGTCTTCTCCGGCTTGAAGAGGGCCGCGAGTTTTTCTACGCGCGGGTCGGGCACGCTCACCACACCGGTGTGCACCTCGAAACGTCCGCCGCCGATCATGCTGCCGGTCGGCGCATGGCCCCGGGTGAGCGCGTTGAAGATGGTTGTCTTGCCGGATTGGGGCAGGCCGAGAATGCCGAGACGCATGCGTTGTCCTTGACCCTGAGGGGAGGCTAGCGTATACTCACACCGCACGCCGAAGTGGCGGAACTGGCAGACGCGCACGACTCAAAATCGTGTTCCCTTGCGGGAATGAGGGTTCAATTCCCTCCTTCGGCACTCGCGCGATTATAACATGCCAAAGAGGCGCTTCCTCCGCCTCTTTCTTGTTCATCATGCACCTGAGCGCGATACCCGTGCCCCAGCCTCCTCGTGTGAAACCATGAAGCGCATCCCCCCGACCCTCTTCGCCGTTTGCGGATTGGCCTTCGGCGTGCTGCTCGGCCTGTGGTATGGCTGGCAGGTCAGCCCCGTGCGTTACGTCAACACGACCCCCGATCTCTTGCGCCAGGATTACCGCGACGACTATGTGCTGATGGTGGCCGAGGCCTACGCGGCCGATCACGACCTGGGCCTTGCCGCACAACAGCTCTCGCGGTTGGGGGCAAGCGAGATGGGCGCTGAGGTGCGCGACACCGCCGCACGTTACACCGCCGCCGGTTACGCCGAGGCGGACCTGCGCAAGCTGTATGGCCTGGCGGCTGACCTCGAACAGGCATTCGGCGGTGCCGGAGGCGGGCCGTGAGGACGCGCTGGTTTGCGCTGGCCGCAGGCGTGCTGGCCGGCCTTGCGTTGGGCGCGGGCTATGCCTGGCTGGTGCGCCCGGTACGCTTTGCGGATGCCGCGCCAGCCAGCCTGCGCGCGGACTTCCGCGACGAATATCTGGCGCTGATCGCCTCTGCCTACCAGGCCAGTGGCGATGCGCCGCGTGCGCAGGCGCGTCTGGCTCTCTTTGCAGATATTGCGCCTGAGGATCTGACGGCGCTCGCCGCTCGCCACGCGCTGGCGCATGGAGCGGATGCAGCGGTGCGCGGGCTGGCCACACTCGCGGCGATCGAATCCGGCCCGCCATCGCCCACGGCGGCGAGCTCGGCGACTCCGACCGCGCGCGCGCTCCAGACACCGCTGGCCACCTTCCCACTCACCGTGTCGCCCTTTCCCAGTGCGGTGCCTTTCACGCGCGTGCCCCCGGCTGCCACCGCCATGGGCAGCCTGCGCCTGCTCTCCCGCGACGAGATGTGCGACCCGCTGCTCGGCCTACGTTTGGAAGTGCGTGTGCGCACGCGCAGCGGGGCGCCGGCGTCCGGGGTGGAGGTGCGCGTGCGTTGGGCCGGGGGCAGCGACCATTTCTTCACCGGCCTCAAGCCATCGATGGACGCGGGCTACGGCGACTTCGCCATGGACCCCGACACGGACTATCAGGT